>DASTBI010000117.1 GCA_035712145.1 Candidatus Eisenbacteria bacterium
CGCGACGCGCCACCTTGATATCCCGCGCGCTCGCTGCGGCCTTCCTGGCGGCTGGCGAGGACCGTGAAGTCGAGCGGCCCGATCCGGGTCGTCGCCTTCATCCCGAAGAGACCTTCGTTCTTGCCGCTGTAGGACACGTACTGGGTGCCGGGCAGCGACAGGTTGGTGTTGCCGAGGTCGAGGGCCTGGACCAGGTCGTCTTCGTCGCCCTTGTAATTGATGGCGATCCGGTTCGCGAGCGGGATCTGGTTGGCGGAGTTCTGGAGCAGATTGACCCCGACGCGGTCCGACAACCGGCCCTCGAGACGGATGTCGAGGTCCTGCTGCATGTCGAGCGACGGGAAGAGGGAGCGCTTCTGGCCCAGCTGAGTCACCTGCTGGTTGGACCAGTTGCTCGTGCCCGAGAGCCGGATGTTCTCCGAGCCCGACACCGTGAGGGACGGATTGCCCGAGCCGAAGATCCCCTTGGCGTAGGAAGGCAACGGCGACGGGAACTCGAAGGTGAGCCCGCCGGTCGGCTTCGCGGCCGTGGTGGCCGCCGGCCCGGCCGCGAGTCCGGTGCGGGTCCGGTCGGCCCACAGGCGCTGGAAGTTCCTCCGAGTCATCTCCTGGGTGAAAGTCTCGATCGGCACCCGGGTGGGCTCGGCGACCGAGAACTCCCCGACTTCGGTGGTGTACCGCACCACCCCCGAGTCGGGCTCGAAGGACACCCGGAGCTGGCGCGGGTCGGAATTGAGCTTGATCCCCGCGGGTCCCGAGGGGATCGGAGGCAGGACGGCGCGGACGAAGTGATTCTCCAACGCCAAGCGGGACACCGGCTTCCACGCGGGAGGAAGCGAGTCCAGAGGGGGCGCCGCCTTCTGACGCAGCTTCTTGAGGTCGCCGAGACCAGGCAAGCCGGGCAGCTTCGGGAGCCCAGGCCACGCCAGGAGCAGCGCGACGAGAGGCGGCGTTATGACGGAGAACATTTGGGCATCAAATCAGATGCTTCCCCGGGAGAAAGCGACCGGGCCCCGGGGCCCCAAGCTTCGGCGCTCGAAGCCTTTACGGGCAAATTCGGTCGCCCCCGCGGGGACCCATGCGGTAGGCTCGCGTCCGTGCGTCTGCTCCGTTCCTACATCCTCAGGCTGCACTTGGTTCCGTTCCTCCTCGGCTTCGGGGTGGTCACGTTCATCCTCGTGATGGACGTGCTGTTCGACTACCTGGACCTGGTGGTCAACCGAGGAGTCGGGGTCGGCGTGGTCCTGCAGCTCTATATCCTCTCCCTGGGCTACATCGTGGCCCTCTCCGTCCCCTGCGCGGTGCTGGTCGCCACGCTCATGACCTTCGGCAGGCTCTCGCAGGACAACGAGATCACCGCCTTGAGAGCCAGCGGGGTCCACCTCGGGAGCGTCCTGGTCGGCCCCCTGGTCGCGGCCCTGGTCCTGACCGGCGGACTGACCGCGTTCAACAACTACGTCCTGCCCGAGAGCAACCACGCCTTCATGAACCTGCTCATCGATATCGGCCGCATGCGGCCCACGGTGAAGCTTCAGGAGGGGACCTTCATCACCGACTTCCCGGGGTACAACCTGTTGGTGCAGTCGGTGAACGGGCGCACCAACGAGATGCGCGGGCTCACCATCTACCAGCTCAACCCCGGGGGGCCTCCCACCACGATCCTGGCCAAGAGTGGAACGCTGTCCTACACGCCCGATGGCCGGACCGCGGTGCTGCGGCTCAAGGACGGAGAGATCCACGAGGTGCCGATGGAGGAAGGCGGGGCGCGGCGCTATCGGCGGCTGACGTTCAAGACGCACGTGATCAACGTCCTGGGCGCCGGCGCGATCCTCGAGCGCTCGGCCCGCATGGCGCGCAGCGACCGCGAGCTCTCCGCCGCGGCCTTGATGGCGCAGCGGCAGGACGAGCGCGACCGCTACCGCAACGCGATGGAGATTCGCCGCAAGCAGTACCAGGGGCGCCACCTGACCAAAGAGGTCGAGGCGATGCTCGAGTTCCAGGACCTTCCGTGGGCCACCCGCATGAGCCAGACGCTCGAGCGCCTGCGCGCCGGTCCGGAAGCCATGCAGCGTTTCACGAACGAGCACCCGATCGAAGCCGGCGAGCTGAACATCTGGCTGCTCCAGAAGAACGCCTACGAGAAACGCATTGCCAGCCTCGCGGTCGAGATCCACAAGAAGTTCTCGCTGCCGGCCGCCTGTCTCGTCTTCGTGCTGATCGGAGCGCCGATCGGCATGCGCGTGCGCCGCGGCGGTCCGGCCGTGGCGTTCCTCTCGGTCGCGTTCTTCCTGTTCTACTGGCTGTGCCTGATCGGCGGCGAGGAGCTCGCGCACCGGCTGATGATCCCGGCGTGGCTGGCGATGTGGCTCCCGAACTTCCTGCTCGGCGGGCTCGGGCTCCAGTGGACGCTCGAGGCCTGCGACGTCCAGATGCCGTGGAAGCGCGGCCGCCGGACGACCGGCCGGCGGATGGCGCGTGGTGAGCGACGGGCCGTGGCGTGAGGACACTGGATCGCTACCTGCTCCGCGAATTCTCGATGTACCTGGCGCTCGGACTGATGGGGTTCATCACGATCTTCATCGTGGTGGACGTGTTCGAGAAGATCGACGTCTTCCTCGACCATCACGCTCCGTTCGACCTGGTGTTCCGCTTCTACGTCTACCGCGTGCCCGAAGTCGTCGTGCGCGTGCTGCCCGTGGCGCTCCTCATGGCCACCTTCCTGGCGCTCGGGCAGCTCAACAAGTTCGGCGAGCTGACCGCGATGCGGGCCGCCGGGCTCTCGCTGGTGCGCATCCTGGCGCCGATCTTCGGGCTCGCCACCGTGGGCGTGATCGTCGCGCTCGCGATCAGCGAGGTCCTGGTGCCGACCGCGAACCAGCAGCGCGACCGCATCTACGACGAGCAGATCCAGAAGATTCAGCGCGACGAGGTCAGGGAGCGCGCGGACGTGACCTACCTGGGCGCGGGAGGCCGCATCTTCTACATGCGGCTCTACCTGGTGGGTGAGCGGCGCATGCACGAAGTGTCGCTGCAGGAGTTCACGAAGGGCAATCTGCGGCGCCGGATCGACGCCGCCGAGGCGACGTGGGACGGCAAGCAATGGGTGTTCAGCTCCGGATACCTGCGGACCTTCGAAGACGGCAAGGAGAAGGTCGAGCCTTTCACCCGGATGTCGGTGAAAGGCCTGCCCGAGCGGCCCGAGGACTTCGCCAAGGAGACGAGGCAGCCCGATGAGATGAGCTATCCGGAGCTCAGGAGCTACGTGGAACGCCTGCGCGCGAGCGGCAGCCGGGTATCGAACTATCTCGTGGACCTGCACCTCAAGCTGGCGTTTCCGCTGGTCAATCTGATCGTGGTGATGATTGGAGCGGCGATCGCCACGCGTCTTCGCCTGCAGAGCAACGCGCTCGGGTTCGGGCTCTCGGTGACGATCTCGTTCCTCTACTACGCCTTCATGCGCACCGGCCAGGCATTGGGGCACAACGGCGCCCTTCCTCCCTACCTCGCCGCATGGCTCGGCGACCTCGTGTTCGGGACTGTCGGCCTAACCATGATGATCCAGGCCCAGCGCCGCTAGGCTCTAGATCTCGAAGGCATCGTCCAGCGCGTCGAGGTCGCCGCAGAACTCGACGTCCCGCGCGAATTCGGGGCCCAGAGCGCGAAGGTAGCGGCCGTGCGCGGCGCCCTGGACGAGGGCCTTGGTCTCGGCGGAATCGCGCGGCGCCAGCCGGCGCGCGAGCGCGGCCGCCGGCCCCTCGGGCTTCGCTCCCCGCGCGACGAGGCGCTCCACCAGGAGTCCGGCGCAGGCGGCGTCTTCGAGCGCGAATCCTCCAAGCTTGCCCGCGCACACGATGACGACTCGAGGCTCGGACGCCACGCGCTCGGCCACGGCGTGGAGATTGACGAACGCGGCGAGCAGCCGCCGCCGCGCGTTCGCCGCCGCGATCATCGCGAGCGAGCCGTTGGTCGAGGCGAAGATCAGCGGACGGCCGGACACCGCCGTCACCGGGTACTCGAACGGTGAGTTGCCGAGATCGAATCCCTCGATGCGCCGTCCCTCCCGCTCGCCGCAGAGCAGCGCCTGGGGCATGAGACTGCGCTTGCGAAAGGCCTCTTCGGGAGTCGCGGCTGGATGCACGGCAGAGGCGCCATGACCGAGGGCCACCGTCAGCGTGGTGGTGGCGCGCAGCACGTCGATCACCACGGCGGCTTCGTTCGCGGCGGCTGCCGATGCCGCGCGCGTCTCCGCGCGCGGCGTCAACAGGACACGCACCCGGCTCGCGGCCACGCTCAGAGCAGTGGTTTGGCGATTCCGCTTCGGATCGCCTGATCGACCAGGCTCCGCACCTGCCTCTGAGCCTGGCGCGAGGCGCGCTCCATGTCGCGGCCCAGCAGCGTCATCTGCTCTCCCAGCTCCTGCTGCCGGCGGCTGAGCGGCTCCATCCTTCTCGACAGCTTCTGCTGCTCCCGGCTCAGCATCTCCATCTGGTCCGCGAGGTCTTCCTGGAGGCGCTCGAACTCCGAGCGATCCGGTCTGCCGGCCATCGCTTCCGCCAGCTCGGCTTGCTTTTGTCCAATCTCGGACTGCTTCTCGCCGACCTTGGACTGCTGCTCGCCGATCAGGCTCTGCTGCTCCCCGATCATCGACTGGACCTCGCCCAGCTCACTCTGACGCCCACCGATCGCCTGCTGGGGAGCGAAAGCATCTTCGACCCTCGAGAGAAGCGACTTGTCCTCGATGAGGTAGCGCTTGTCTCCAACACGCACCCACAGGAAGTCGCCTTTGCGCTGCTTGCTCAGACGATTGACTTCCTTCCAGTCCGCGCTGCCCCCCGAGCCCGAAAAGTTGCGCTCGGCCCCCTTCACCAGGACGTACGCGTACTGGTCCCTGCCGTGATCGCCGTCGCGGTAGGCGTATCCCGAGCCGGAGTAGCGAAACGGGACCGGCGGTGTGGGCGGTGTGGGCGGAATGGGCGGTGTGGGCGGCGTGGGTGGTGTGGGCGGAGTCGGCGGTGTGGGCGGAGTGGGTGGAGTCGGCGGTGTGGGTGGCGTGGGCGGCGTGGGCGGATCCCATTCGTCCCAGTCCCAGCGATCCCAATCCTGATCGGCGTTTCTCTCTTCGTCCGCAATGGCGCTCGTGCGGACGAGCGCTTCGTCGTCACGGGACAGCCGGTCCGTGGAGGCGGAGGACGTCGGCACCAGGCGCAACGGGGCCAGGCCGACGAGCGCAAAGCCGGCGATCACGGCGAACGCGGCGCGGCGCAGGCGCGGGGACAGCGGCGAGACGTGCTTGAGCCGCGAGAGCCTTCGCTCGAGCTGGCCTTTGCTGGGTGATCCGCACGGCATGGCCGTGGCGCCCGTCAGGCGGCGATGCACGCCGAACGCGACGAGCAGCCGGCCATAGTCGTACGGGCTCGCACCCGTGATGCGCAGCGCTTCGGCGTCGCACGCTTGCTCGCTCGCCTCGACATACTCGCGGACGCTGCGCCAGACCAGCGGATGGAACCAGAACAGCGTCTCGGCCAGGGCCGGCACCCACGCGAGCCACAGGTCGCCGCGGCGCACGTGGGCCAGCTCGTGAGCGACGGCGAGTCGCAGGTCCTTGCCCGGATTGCGGAGCATCGCCTCGGGGAGGAGCACCACCGGCCTCCAGAGGCCGGTCACCATCGGCACCGGAGCGTCGCTGCTGGCGGCGAAGCGGATCGTGGTGTCAGGCGCAAGCGCCTCGCACAACACGCCATTCAGCGGCCGGGCGCCCCACACCATCCGGCTCACGCGGAGGCCCTGACGCAAGAGCCCCATCGCTCGCACCAGGACTCCGGCGACCCAGACTCCGAAGAGGGCCAGCAGCAGCGGCTGAGGATTCCAGGGCCGGGCGGGAGGAGGCGGCGGCGCCGGACCAGCCACCGCGCGGTCCGCCTCGGTGGTCACCGGCTCGCCCAGCAACGCGCTCACGGGCGACGATTCCGGCGCGGGGGCCGAAGCGACCGGTGCCGCCACGGCCGAGGGCCACCACACGGCGGTGACCGGCAGCGCCGGCGTCCGCACCTCGAGCTGCGCGAGCGGCAGGAGGCCGATCAGCAGGCGGGCGCTCGCCATCCACCACAGGCTGGCGCGCGTCCACGCCGGCAGACCCGACCACGCGCGCGTCACGATCCACACCACCGCGATCAGGATCGCGCCTTCGAGCGAGGCGCGACCCAGCGTTTCGATCCAGGGCCAGGCGTTCATCGGCTCGTCCCTCCTCGCTTGGAGCGCAGGCGTTCCAGGGCCCGCTCCAGGTCCAGAAGCTCCGACTCGCTCACCTGCGAGCGCTCGGCGAGATATGCGGCGAAAGGCGACACCGAGCCTTCGAGCGCGCGCTGGACGAAGCGGCCGACCGCATCGCGCAGCAGGTCTTCGTCTCGCGACGACGTTGCGTATACGAAGACGCCTTTGACCCGGCGACGGGTGAGGTAGCCCTTGGCCCGCAGCCGCTCCATCATGGTGAGCACGGTGGAGCGGGCGAGATTCTGCGACGCTCCGAAAGACTCCGCCACCTGGCCGACGCTGGCGGGGCCGCCGCGGGCGATGTGGCGCAGCAGTTGAAGCTCCTGTGTTCCCGGGGGTGCTTTGCTCATCGGATCCTCCCTGCCGACACCTGTCGTCAACGGGGAGCCTATGGCTTGACTACGGATGTAGTCAACGGGGAAGTCGCGGGAAACACCCGCGCTGGTGGGTGGAGAGGCGGCGTCGGTCCGGTCTAGCGGGCGGCGCCCTGTGGCTCGCCCTTCAGCAACGCCTCGACGAAGTGGGTGTCGAGGTCGCCGGCCTGGAAGCGCGGGTCGCGCAGAGCCTTCAAATGGAAGGGGATGGTCGTCTGGATGCCCTCGACGATCATCTCCTCGAGGCCGATCTGCATGCGGCGCATGGCCTCGGCTCGGTCCTTCCCATAGGCGATCAGCTTGCCGATCATCGAGTCGTAGTGGGGCGGCACCGTGTAGCCCGCATAGACGTGGCTGTCGATCCGGAGGCCGGGACCGCCGGGCTTGTACCAATAGGTGATCTTGCCGGGACTCGGGCGAAAGTTGTGCTCGTGATCCTCCGCGTTGATCCGGCACTCGATGGCGTGACCGCGCCATTCGACTTCGTCCTGCGTGAGCGTGAGCGCCTCTCCCGCCGCGATCCGGATCTGCTCCTTGACGATGTCGATTCCGGTGACCTCCTCGGTGACCGGGTGCTCGACCTGGACGCGGGTGTTCATCTCCATGAAGTAGAAGGAGCCGTCGGCGTCGAACAGGAACTCCATCGTGCCGGCGTTGAGGTAGCCGATCGAGCGCGCGCCACGCACCGCCAGCTCGCCGACCTCCCGGCGCCGCGCGTCGGAGAGGAAGGGGCTCGGCGATTCCTCGATCAGCTTCTGGTGGTTGCGCTGCACCGAGCACTCGCGCTCGCCGAGATGGATGAGGTTGCCGTGGGCGTCGCCGAGGATCTGGAACTCGATGTGGCGGGGCTTGGTGATGAACTTCTCGACGTAGACGGCGTTGTTGTTGAACGCGGCTCCCGCCTCGGCCTGGGCGATCCCGAAGCCGGCGCGCAGCTGCTTCTCGTCGAACGCCACCCGCATGCCCCGGCCGCCACCGCCGGCGGTGGCCTTGATGATGACCGGAAAGCCGATCCCCCTGGCCACTTCCAGCGCGGCGTCGATGTCGGGCAACGTCCCTTCGCTGCCCGGGACCACCGGCAGGCCGGCAGCCGTCATGCTGCGCCGCGCCTCGGCCTTGTCGCCCATGGAGCGGATCATGTCCGGGGTGGGACCGATGAAGACGAAGTTGCACGACGCGCAGACCTCGGCGAAGTGCGCGTTCTCGGACAGGAAGCCATAGCCGGGATGGATGGCATCGACGCCGGTCACTTCCGCGGCGGAGATCAGACGGGCGACGTGGTTGTACGACTGCGAGGCCGGCGGCGGGCCGATGCACACCGACTCGTCGGCGAGACGCACGTGGAGGCTGTCGCGATCGGCTTCGCTGAACACCGCGACGGTGGAGATGTTGAGCTCGCGACAGGCGCGAATGACACGCAGCGCAATCTCGCCGCGGTTGGCGATCAGGACTTTCTTGAACATGCGCCGCGCACTATAGGGAAACCCCGTCTCCCCTGCCACGTCGGCCGGGGAAGGCTACAGCTTGGTCATCCAGCTGGGCTTGCCGCCGCCCGAAGGCGCGCCGCTCTCGGCGTCCTTCGCGGCTTCGACCGGCTGCCACAGCCGGTCCGAGGTGGCCGAGATCCCCTTGAGCTTGAGCGCGAGCTCGTTCGGATTGTTGCAGTTCTTGATCGCCTCTTCCTCCGTGATCACGCCGTCCTTCAGCAGGCCCATGACCGACTGGTCGAAGGTCTGCATGCCGTACTGCGTGACGCCCTCGGCCACCGCCGAGTGGATCAGCGGCATCTTCTCCGGGCTCAGCAGGAACTCGCGAATGGTCGGGGTGTTGATCATGACCTCGACCGCGGGCGCGCGGCCCGCCCCGTCGCGCCGCGGAATCAGGCGCTGGCAGAGCACCGCACGCAGGTTGGAGGCGATCGACATGCGGATCTCGTCGTGCTGGTGCGGCGGATAGAACGAGATCACGCGCTGCAGCGTCTGCACGACGTCGGTGGTATGAAGCGTCGACAGCACCAGGTGCCCGGTGTCGGCCGCCATGAGCGCGGTGCTCATCGTCTCGAGATCGCGGATCTCGCCGACCAGGATGATGTCGGGGTCCTGGCGCAGCACGTAGCGCAGGCCCTCGTGGAACGAGCGGGTGTCGAGCCCCACTTCGCGCTGATGGATGAACGACATCCGGTCGCGGTGGAGGAACTCGATCGGATCCTCCACCGTGATCACGTTTCGCGTGGTCACACGGTTCAGCGCGTCGATCATCGCTGCCAGCGTGGTGGACTTGCCCGAGCCGGTTCGGCCGGTCACCAGGATCAGGCCGCGCGGGGCGAAGGCCAGCTCGCGCACCAGCGCCGGGAGACCGAGGTCTTCGATGGTCGGCACGTCCACGGGAACGTGGCGCAGCGCCAGGGCCGGAGACCCGCGCTGCATGAAGACGTTGGCGCGGAAGCGCGCCAGGCCCGCGACGCCGAAGGCGAAGTCGATCTCGTGGTGGGTCGAGAAGAACAGGCGCTGCTCCTCGTTGAGGAGCTGCGACACCACCGAGCGCAGGTCGTCGGCGTTGGGCGGCGTCTCGTCGAGCGTGTAGAGCACGCCGTCGACGCGCACGACCGGGGGCGTTCCGATCTTGATGTGGAGATCGCTGGCGCGCGCGGCGATCATCTTCTCCAGCACGCTGCGGATGTTCATCGGGCACCTTCGAGGCGCCGCGGTTTCAGACCGGCTCGACCAGGAAGAGCTTCTGTCCGAACTCCACGGGCTGGGCGTTCTCGACCAGGATGTGGACGATACGTCCCTTGACCTCGGACTCGATCTCGTTCATCAGCTTCATGGCTTCGATGATGCAGACCGTCTGCCCGACTTCGACGCTCGTCCCCACTTCGACGTAGGGGTCCGCATCCGGAGCCGGCGCCCGATAGAACGTCCCCACCATCGGAGACGTGATCGCCTTCAGGTGTTCCGTCGTCTCCGGCGTCTTCGCCGGTGCAGCCGCGGCGGATGCGGGCGCCGAGGCGCTCGCGGCCTGAGGGCTCGCGATGACCGCGGAGGCCGTGCCGTGCGCGCTGATGCGCACCGTCCGCCCTCCCGAGGAAACCTCGAGCTCGCCGATCCCGGTGCGTTGCACCAGCCGGATCAGCTGCCGAAGCTCGGCGAGCTCGAAGCCGGCGGGTCGCACCCCGCCGGCGTTATCGGCCGATTTGGCGTTCGACTTCACGCTCGCGCCCTTCTTCGGCTTGCGGTTCTTCATGCCGTCCACCGACTCGCCAGCCCTCGCAGCGCCAGCTCGTAGCTCAAGGCGCCGAAACCCTGGACGACGCCGGCCGCGGCCCCCGCGGTCAGCGAGACCTGGCGGAACGGCTCGCGCGCGGCGGGATTGGTGAGATGCACCTCCACCACGGGGACGCCCGCGGCCTTGATCGCGTCGCGCAGCGCCACGCTGGTATGGGTGAGACCGCCGGCGTTCAAGATGACCGCGTCACAGCGGCCGCGCGCGCGATGCAGCTCGTCGATCAGGACCCCCTCCTGCTGGCTCTGGATACACTGCGCCTCGCAGCCGAGCTCGGAGGCCAGTTTCTGAATGCGTCGGTTGATGTCGTCCAGGGAGTCGCGTCCGTAGAGGTCCGGCTCGCGTGTACCCAACGCGTCGAGGTTCGGACCATGAAGGACCAGGATGCGATGCATCGGGCCATGTCCCGCCTCAGAGGCCGGGCTCATGCCCGAGCCCCGAACCGAAGAGCGATCTCCCGCACGAGGCGTGAGGCGATTGGACGCGGCACGCTAGCATGGCCCATGCGGGGGGTCAACACCCAGCGAACGCGACCGCGCGCGCCTTTCTTGTCACGCGACATCGCCCGCAGCAGGCGCGCGAGCGACGCGGGCGGCATGCGGCGCGGAAGGCCCAGCGTGTCGAGCAGGGCGTCCTGCCTCTGCCG
Source organism: Candidatus Eisenbacteria bacterium (assembly GCA_035712145.1). NCBI lineage: Bacteria > Candidatus Eiseniibacteriota > Candidatus Eiseniibacteriota bacterium. The sequence goes on from DASTBI010000117.1 coordinate 10,573, forward strand.
CGCGCGCGAGGGCAGCCCGGCGAGGCGCTCCGAGAGCAGGGCCGCCGCCCGCATGCCGATCGCCACCGCCTCGCCGTGCAGGATGCCGCGGTAGCCGACCGCCGCCTCGATCGCGTGTCCGAGGGTGTGACCGTAGTTGAGCGAGGTGCGCGCGCCGCCTTCGCGCTCGAAGACGTCGCGCCGCACGACACGCACCTTGGCCCGCACCGCGCGACGCACCGCGCCTTCGAGGGCTCGCGGGTCACCGCGGCGCAGGGCGGCGGCATGGCGCTCGACCCATCGGAACAGCGCGGCGTCGGTCGCCATGCCCATCTTCGCCACTTCGGCGAGCCCGGCGCGGATCTGCCGGGCGGGCAGCGTCGCCAGCGTGGCGACGTCGGCGACCACCAGGGATGGCTGATGGAAGGCGCCCGCCAGATTCTTCCCCGCGGTCAGGTTGACGCCGGTCTTGCCACCGACGCTGGCGTCGACCTGGGCGAGCAGCGTGGTGGGCACGCAGATCCAGGGAACCCCGCGCAGCCATGACGCCGCCGCGAACCCGGCCAGATCCGAGACCGCGCCGCCGCCGAGCGCCACCACCGCGTCGCGCCGCGAGAGACCTTCACGAGCGAACCGATCCCACAGACGCGTGAGCTGCCGCGCGGACTTCGCCGCTTCGCGGTTCGGGACGACGATGCGCGACACCGAGATTCCCGCGGCCTCGAGCGAGGCGGTGGCGCGAGCGCCGTAGAGCCGGCCCACGCGCGCATCGGTCACCAGCGCGGCCCGGCGCGCGCCGGTGTCGCGGCGGGTGCGAAATCCGAGGCGATCGAGGGCGCCACGCGCGATGAGGATCCTCGAGTGCGCGGGCGATGGCGGATAGCGGACCAGGAGCTCGCGAGGCACGGTGGGCAGTATAGCCCCCGCGGAGCTAACGCCGGCCGGAGGTCTTGATGCGCTCGAGCTCGTCGCTCAGGCGGCGAATCTCACGCTCCAGCTCGGAGACACGCACCGGCGGCGTGCTGGGCTCGGAATCGGCCTCGTTCAGCACCCACATCGGCACCCGATCGGGCGATTCGCCGAGCGTCGTCCGGCTCGTGTGGCCGGTCTCGTCGCGCACCCATACCAGCTCGACCGTGACCCCGGGCCGCGTGGCCGCCACCCAGCGCGCCAGCTGCTCGGGATACTCCACGCGCTCGCGCTCGTAGGCGACGATCAGGTCGCCCGGCTTGAGCCCGGCGCTCTCGGCGGGTCCGCCCGCCACGACGCTCTCGACCAGCGCTCCGATCGGAGTCTTCTTGCCACTGGTCTCCACCTGGACGCTGGCCGGCCGGGTACGCACCCCGAGGAAACCGTGAGGGACACGCCCCTGACGGCGCAGGCTCTCGTACACGGGTCGCACCGTCTCGACCGGAAGGATGAAGCTGGCGCCGCCGGGCCGTCGCTCGGCGTTGGTCCCGGTGTCCGCCGGCTCGGGCGGCGAGAGCTCGCCCTGGACGATGCCCACCAGCTCGCCGCGCGAGTTGAGCGCGGCCGCGCCGCTGTTCCCTGGATAGACGGTGTTGGTGAGCTGCAGCAGAGATTGATGCGGCTCGCGATAGCGGTAGGCCACGTTTCCCACCGACTGCGTGGGTTGCGCGCGGTACGAGGTGCCGAGCGAGATGACCCAGCTGCCGATCTGGCCCTCCCGCGCGTCCGCGAACCGCACCGCCGGCAGCCGCACCGACGATACCCGGAGCAGGGCCAAGTTGAAGATCGGATCGAGCCCGACGATCTGGGCCTCGGACTGCAGGCCGTTGGCGGTGCGGATCACCACCCGCTGAGCGTTCATCACCACGCTCGCGGTGGTGAGGATACCGTTCTCCTCGACCGCGACACCCGAGCCCACCCGCGTGCGGGTGCGGCGCTCGAGGCCTCGCGGACCGGGCTTGGAGCCCAGCGTACGCTGCGCGAAGACCGTGACCACGGCGGGTCTCGCGCGCTGGGCGATCTGCTCCATGTCGGTCTGCAGAGCCGACAACGTGCTCTGGGCCTCGGACGGGCTCGCAGCCATCAAGGCGATGAGCGCCAGCCAACCGACGAGGCGACGACACGACACGCTTGGGGCCTCCTAGAAGGTGATGACGGCCTGAGCCTGCTCGCCCCGGGCCGGCTCGGGCTGCACGCGCACGACCGTGTGCGCCCGCCCCTTGCGGAGCGTGACCGGATCGAGGATGAACTCGACGTCCTCGGAGTGATCGAACAGGCTGTCGGTGACGCCTTCGGCGTCGGCCATCCACGCCGCGTCGGGAGCGGCGGGTAGAGGCGCTGCGCCGTCGGTCTTCACCGGTTGCGGCGCGATCAGGACCGGCTGCTCGAGCGCCACGGATCCTCCGTGGCGCGGGCCGAGCGGCATGCCGGACCACTGCATGACCATCGCCGCCACGATGGCGAGCAGCACGGCGGTCGCGGTGACCGGAACCCAGCGGCGCACCGTGCCGGGCATGCGGTCGACGGCCGGCGAGCGGCGCTTCGCCGCCGCCAGCGCGCGCTCGGCGAACCCGCTCGACACTTCGACGCGGGGCAGGTCGCTCACCGCCTCGAGCGTGCGGGCGAGCTGCTCGTATTCACGCCGGCACACCGCGCACGAGCTGAAGTGAGACTCCAGCCACTCCCGCTCGCCCTGGGTGATCTCGTCGTCCCAGTACGCGCTGAACAGGTTCTTCGCCTGGCGGCAGTTCATGGGTTTCCCTCCTTGCGGAGGAGCGGGATGAGCTTGCGCTTGAGGATGCCGCGCGCCCGGTTGATGCGTGATCGGACGGTGCCGCCCGGGATGTTCAACATTTCGCCGATCTCCTCGTAGGGGAACCCTTCGATGTCACGAAGCACGAGCGCCAGCCGATACTTCTCGGGCACCGACGCGATGGCCTTGCCCACGGTCTTCTGAAGCTGCTCCCTCTGCATCGACTGCTCCTTGCCCTCGGTCGGATCCGCCAGATGGCTGGAGCTGTCGCCCAAGACTTCCTGCAGCGCGTCGAGACTGAACCAGTTCCTTCGCCGCACCCGGCGCCGAATCTCGTTCTTGGCGAGGTTGGCGGCGATGGTGAACAGCCAAGTCGAGAACTTCGAGCCGCGCCGATAGTTGCGGCGGTGAACGAAGACCCGAACGAACACTTCCTGGGCCAGGTCGTCGGACGCCTCCCGGTCGTTCAACACGCGACTGACCAGATTCGTGACCCGGCCTTGGAAGCGCCGCACGAGCTCGGTGAACGCTCGCTCGTCGCCCTCGGCGACGCGCCCCATCAGGTCCTCGTCGGAGAGCCTGACGATGGGTACGGGTGTCGGATCGCGGTCTAGAACCAAAGGAGTCTGCACCCCGCTTTCTTACCCCAGCCGGAAGGCGTGGTTCCCATCCGTCTAACGAATACTGGACAGCTTGGCGCGCACGCGCTGGTTCGTGCTGTCGGCAGCCAGGCTCTTCCTGTATTGCTCGCGGGCCAAGTCCTTGAGTTGCATGTCCTTGTAGACATCCCCGAGATGCTCGTGGATGACCGGGTCGCCATCCGAGAGCGCCACCGCCCGCTCCAGCTCCTTGCGGGCCTCGGTCAGGCGGCCCAGCCGGTAGTAGGCCCATCCCAGAGAGTCGAGGAAGGCGCCGTTGTCCGGCTGCTGCGCCAGCGCCCGCTGGATCAGGCCGACCGCCTCGCCGACGTTGCGGTTGTGGTCGGCATAGAGGTAGCCGAGGAAGTTGAGCGCGGTGGGATTGTTCGGCTCCCGCGCGAGCACGTCGCGCACCGCCGATTCCGCTCCGGCGATATCTCCCAGCTTCTCTCGGCACAGCGCCAGATCGAAGGCGATCGCCGTGACGGCGGGGAACTTCGCGTGCGCGTTCTCGAGAATCGGCTCGGCGTCCGCGTGCTTTCCCGCCTTGTCGTAGGCGCGCGCCAGCAGCACCGGCGGAGCGATCGAGTCGGGAGCGATCACCATGGCGCGCTGCAGATGCTTGATGGCGCCCGGAAGATCGCCTCCCACTTCATGAGTGCGCGCCACGACCAGCCGCGCGTGCAGGTCGTCGGGACGTTCCGCCAGCCACTTCTCGGCCTCGTTGATCGCCTGCTTGCTGCGGCCGTTGCGGGCGAGGACGCCGAGCCGCACGTTGACGGCGTCCAAGTCCTTGGGAAAGTCATCGCGGATCTCGTCGAGCGCGCGCATGCCATCCTTGGGCTGGCCGGCCTGGAAGAAGAGGTCGGCTTCGAGATGCCGCAGGTCGAGGTCCTTCGGGTTCGCCTTCGCCAGGATCTGCGCCTCGGCCAAGGCTTCCTTGTACTTCTTGTCGCGCGCCAGCAGCGCCACGTAGCGGCGCCGCGTGGCCTGGTCGTCGCGGTGCGCCTCCAGGTGCTCGCGATAGCTGGCTTCGGCCTCGTCGGTTCTGCCGAGGATCTCGGCGATCCAGCCGCGCAGGAAGTGGAGCCCGGGTCGCAGCGGATTCAGCTCGGCCGCGATCGCCACCGCGGTGTCGGCCGCACCGAAGCGTCCCCTCCGCGCTTCGGCGGCCGCCAGCTGGAACCAGGCCTCGGCATCCTGATCATCGAGCCACACCACTCGCCGATAGCTTCGCGCCAGCAGATCGTATCGATCGAGCCGCTCGGCGGCACGGGCCAGCGTGCGCACGTACTCGACCGTCTGCGAGTCGATGGCGACGGAGCGCTGGAGGACGCTCAAAGCCTCTTCATCACGGCCCAGGTTGAGCAGCGCGGCGCCCTTCAGCCACAGCGCGCGGGGATCGGCGGGATCGACCTCGAGGGCGCGCTCGGCGAACTCGAGCGATCGCCCGGGATCGCCCATCTGCGCGGCGACCTCGCTCACGCGGCGCGCGACGTCCGTAGCGTGAGGGTCGAGGAAGAGCGCGCGGTAGTACTCGTCCAGCGCGCGTGGCCGGGCGCCCTGCTCCTCGAGCAGGCGGCCTTGGGCGTAGCGTCGCAGCGCTTCTTCGTTGGGGTAGACCGCCCGGGGTGACCCTGGACCGGCAGCCGCAGGCGCGGAGGCGAGGAGGGAGATCGAGAGGCCGAGTGAGCACCACATGCCGGTGACGAGGCTATCACGCGCCGCGCGAGCCCGGCTACAGACCGAGCCCGCGCGACGTCGATCGACGATCAGCGCCTCGAGCGGCGCCGGCCAAACCCCGCGGGCTTGGCCGCCGGACCGCTTTCTCGAGCCCGAGACGCAGGTGCGGGAGGCTCGGGAGCTTCGGTCTCGGTCTCGGAACGAGCGCCGAGATCCTCGTCGATCTCCTCCTCCAACTCGTCCCGCGAGGGAGCGAGCGGCGGCGGCGTGACGACCGACCGGGTTCTCAAGTCCGCTCCGCCCCAGGCGTAGGGATCGATGTGGCTGTCTTCCCTCGGCCCTTCGGGGCGTCCGACTTCCTCGTTCTCGTCCTCTTCGAACAGTCGAGGCATCGGCTCGACCTCGATCGCCCGGATGTCAGGGTCCGGCTCGGAGCGCACGCGCGCCGCGAGCCGTTCGAACCGCGTCTCGACCGTGGTGTCGGCTTCGGTGATCGGCCGGCTGGGAACGATGGGCGCTCGCTCGGGCGTGGCCGCTCGCTCGGGCGTGGCCGCTCGCTCGGGCGCGGCCGCTCGCTCGGGCGCCGTTGCACCTTCGGCGACCGGCTCGCCGGCGCGGCGCCGGCCCCGCCCTCCGCGACGTCCGCGGCGCCGCTTCCGGGCCGGCCCCGATTCGTCATCGGTGTCCAGTTCCACCTCCAGCACTTCCGGCGCCTCCTCGACGACTTCGGGGCGCGGGTGCCGGGTGCGGGCCGGACGTGGCGGCGCGGGATCACGCTCGACTTCGCGGCCGGTCCGGAGCTCGCGATCGGACACCGGACCGCGCTCGACCCGTTCGAGCGCGTTGCGCGCGGCGGCCTGCTCGGCCTCTTTCTTGTTGCGTCCTTTGCCGTCTCCCAGCGTCCGCTTGCCGACGATGACCTCGACCATGAATTGCTTCGAGTGGTCGGGCCCCATCTCGCTGCGGATGCGGTAGACCGGGTGGGTGCGGTAGGTGCTCTGCACGTACTCCTGCAGGTGGCTCTTGTAGTTGGTGTGGCGCTTGTCGGCCACGATCGAGCGCGTGTCCCGCAGCAGCCAGCGCTCGATGAAGGCGCGGGCCGCCTCGAACCCCTGGTCGAGGTAGATGGCCCCGACCACCGACTCGAAGGCGTCCGCCAGGATCGACAGACGCTGCCGGCCGCCGGACTCCACCTCGGAGTGGCTCATCAACACGAAGCGCCCGAGCCCCATCGCCAAAGCGCGCCGCGAAAGGATTGCCTTGGACACGAGCAGCGACTTGGTCTTGGTCAGCTGACCTTCGTGCTCGGTAGGGTGGGTGCGATAGAGGTACTCGCTGGTCACGAGCCCGAGCACGGAATCGCCCAGGAACTCGAGCCGCTCGTTGGAATCCCGCTGCCCCGTGACATGCAGGTACGAGCGATGAGTGAGCGCCAGCTTGACCAGCGAGGGATCGCGGAACGACAGCCCATAGTGGTTGCTGAATTCGCTGATGACGCGTGCTTCGTGATCGCTGCTGGTCTTCTTCGCCGGCACGGGCGGCCCCTGGAACAGGGAACGCACCCAGTCCCAGAAGCTGACTTTCGGCGCCGGTGTCGGTCCCGGAGGTCGCGTCCCGCGCCCGCCGCGGCGCCTGCGGCTTACGCCACGGCGCGAACGGCCAGGGTCACGTTGTGTCCTCCGAACCCGAACGAGTTCGAGATTGCGGCCGTCACGCGTTGCGTTCGGGCCTGATTCGGAACGAAATCGAGGTCGCATGTTGGATCTGGTCTTTCAAGGTTGATCGTGGGTGGTACGACCCCGCGCGCCACGGTCAAGGCGACGGCAACCGCCTCGAGTCCACCGGCGGCGCCAAGCAGGTGCCCCGTCATGGACTTGGTGGAGCTCACCATCAGCCGGCATGAGTGCGATCCAAAAACGTGCTTGATGGCCGCCACCTCGGCCGGATCACCGGCGGGCGTGGAAGTGCCATGCGCGTTGATGTGCTGCACGTCATGGGGGTCTAGGCGGGCGTCTTCCAGCGCGCGCTTCATCGCGCGCGCCGCGCCCTCCCCGTCCACGCAGGGCGCCGTCATGTGATAGGCGTCCCCCGTGGCCCCATAGCCGGCGAGCTCGCAGTACGGTTGGGCGCCGCGACGTCGCGCATGATCCTCGGTCTCGAGGACCAGCACGGCAGCGCCTTCGCCGATCACGAAGCCGTCCCGTTCGCTGTCGAACGGGCGGCTGGCTCGCGTTGGGTCGTCGTTTCGTGTCGAGAGAGCCCGGGCGCTCGAGAAGCCGGCCACCGCCATCGGCGTGATGGTGGCTTCACTTCCGCCCGCGAGAATGACATCTGCGTCGCCCGCGCGGATGAGGCGCAGAGCTTCGCCGATGGCGTGCGCTCCCGAGGCGCACGCGGAGACGGTGGCGAAATTGGGACCTTTGAGCCCGAGCTGAATGGAAACCTGGCCGGCGGCCATGTCGATGATCATCATCGGAATGAAGAACGGGCTCACCCGACGGGGGCCCTTCTGGAGGAGCGCGGTATGCTGCTCCTCGAACGTCTCCATGCCACCGATGCCCGAGCCGATGATGACTCCCACTCGGCTTCGGTCGATCGCTTCCAGATCCAGCCCCGAGTTCCGGACGGCCTCCAGGGCTGCCACGACCGCATACTGGACGAAGCGGTCCATCCGCTTCGCCTCTTTGCGGTCCAAGGCGCCCTCGGTCGTGAAGCCCTTGACCTCGCATGCAAAGCGAGTCTCGTACGCGGAGGCATCGAACCGCGTGATCGGGCCGGCCCCGGAATCTCCTTGGAGCAAATGGTCCCAGAACTCCTGCAGGTTGTTACCGATCGGCGAGACGATGCCCGCCCCGGTGATCCACACCCGCTTTCCGTCGTTTGCTGTCACGTCCTGCTCTCTCGCGATTGCTTCGCGTCCCCGCTCGGGGTTTCGAAGCCGTGTGAGATGGGTCGCGGCCTCGGCCTAGCTGGCCGTCGCGTGCGACTTGAGATAGTTCATGGCATCCCCGACGGTGCGCAGCTTGTCCGCGTCCTCGTCCGGGATATCGAGGCCGAACTCCTCCTCGAGCGCCATGACCAGCTCGACGATGTCGAGCGAATCGGCCCCAAGGTCCTCGATGAACTTGGCCTCGGGCACGACTTGCTTGGCGTCGACTTCGAGCTCCTTGGCGATGATCTCCTTCACGCGGTCTTCGCTGAACGTTGCCACTGCATTCACCTCCTTGGCGTGGGTTCTTCCGTTTACATCACCATGCCGCCGTCCACCGTCCACACCTGCCCGGTGACGTATGCGGCCCGGGGCGATGCCAGGAAAGCCACCACCTCGGCGACTTCGGTCGGGGTTCCGAGCCGGCCGAGTGGAATCCTGGCCATCAAATCGGCGCGCGCCGCCTCCGGGAGCGCGGCCGTCATGTCGGTTTCGATGAAGCCCGGGCAGATCGCGTTGACCGTCACGTTCCGCGAGGCGAGCTCGCGAGCCAGCGACTTGGTCAACCCCAGCAGTCCGGCCTTGGATGCGGCGTAGTTGGCCTGCCCGGCGTTTCCCATCAGACCCACCACCGACGAGACGTTCACGATCCGTCCGTAGCGGGCTTTCATCATGGTTCGCGCCACCGCCCGGCTGCAGCGAAACGCGCCGCCGAGATTGGTGTCGATCACCTGAGACCACTGCTCGTCGCTCATCCGCAGGAAGACGCCGTCACGGGTGAGCCCGGCGTTGTTCACCAGAATGTCGACCCGGCCGAACCGGCCGATGGCCTTTTCGATGGCGGCGTCGACCATCGCGGTCTGGGCGATATCGGTCTCGAAGCTCTCGGCCTCAGAGCCCCCCTGGCGGAGCGCCTCGGCCACCTGGTTGGCGCGCTCGAGATTGCGCGCGAAGATGGCCACCGCGGCGCCGCGGCGGCTCAGCGTCCCGGCGATCGCCCGGCCGATGCCGGTCGCTCCGCCGGTGACGAACGCCACCTGGCCTTCCAGGTCGCGGCCGGTATTGCGGGTGAGCGCCTCGTGCGCCTGCGTCATGCGCCCTCCGCGCTTCCCGCCGTCACGCCGAGACCGGCCAGCGTCGCCTGCAGGCTCTCCGGGTCCTCGACGTTCCAGGAGCGCGCCTGCTTGTCGGTGGTGCGCAGCAGGCCGCGCAGCACGGTCCCCGACCCGAGCTCGACGCACGTGGCTTCCTCGGCGATCAGGCGGCGCAGCGTGGCTTCCCAGCGCACCGCGCCCAGGAGCTGGGCGGCGAGCGACGCGCGGATCTCCGACGACAGCCTCACCGGCTCCGCGCTCACGTTGGCCAGGATGGGACAATCGGCATCGCGCAGCGGCGCGGCTTCGAGCGCGGCCGTGAGCTCGCGGGCCGCCGACGCCATCAAGGGCGAGTGGAACGCGCCGCTCACCTCGAGGCGGATCGCGCGTCGCGCGCCGCGCTCGGTGGCCAGCGCACATGCCTTCTCGACCGCCGGGATCTCGCCCGAGATCACGACCTGTCCCGGAGCGTTGTAGTTGGCGGGCACGACCACGCCATCCGCGGCGGAATCGCGGCACACCGCTTCGACCTGATCGGCCGTCATCCCGAGGATCGCCGCCATGGTGCCGGGCCGCTCGTGCCCCGCCTGCGACATCAGCTCGCCGCGGCGCCGGGTGAGCCGCAGCGCGCTCTCGAAGTCGATCGCGCCCGCCGCGACGCATGCCGAGTACTCGCCCAGGCTGTGTCCCGCAACCCACGCGGGCTTGAGTCCCGCGGCGCGGACCAAGCGCAACGCCGCGACACTGTGGGTGAGCAGAGCGGGCTGCGCGTTGACGGAGCGGGTCAGCTCATCGAGCGGGCCTTCCCAGCAAAGACGCGACAGCGGGAAGCCCAGCACACGGTCGGCGGTGTCGAAGACGGCGCGCGCATCCGCGTGCGCCTCGGCCAGCGCGCGGCCCATGCCGACCTTCTGCGCCCCCTGCCCCGGAAAGAGAAACGCCAGCTTCATGACGCGCTCGAGGTCCTGGCCAGCCGCGAGGCCGCGCCCAAGGCGGCATCCTTGGCGTTCTCCGGTGTCTGGCGCGCCAGCGTCCATCGGATCAGCGAGGCGCCCCAGGTGGCGCCGCCGCCGAAGGCCGCGAGGCCCACGCAGTCGCCGGGCTTCACGCGACCGGCTCGCACCACTTCGTCGAGGCTGATCGGGATCGAGGCCGAGGAGGTGTTTCCATAACGCTCGATGTTGACCACCATCTTCTCTTCGGGGACGCCCAGGCGCTCGCGCACCGCGTCGAGGATGCGGCGGTTGGCCTGGTGCGGGATCACGAGATCGAGGTCGTCGGGCGTGAGCCCGGCCTGATCGAGCACGGTGCGCAGGCTCTCCTCCATGGAGCGCACCGCGAACGGGAAGAGCTTCTTCCCCCGCATCGAGATGAAGTGCTTCCGGTCGCGCACGGTCTCCTCGCTCGCCGGCAGACGCGACCCGCCGGCCGCGATCTCGAGCACGTCGCCGAGCTGGCCGTCGCTGTGCATGTCGGTCGCGAGCAAACCTTCGCCGGCCTTGCATGGGCGCATGATCGCCGCCCCGGCGCCGTCGCCGAACAGCACGCAGGTGTTGCGGTCCTTGAAGTCGACGATGCGGGTGAGGGTCTCCACGCCGATCAGCAGCACGGTGTCGGCGAGGCCGGATCCGACGACGGCACGCGCCAGTCCCATTCCGAACACGAATCCCGTGCACGCGGCATAGATGTCGTAAGCCGCCGCCCGCGTCGCGCCGAGCTTTTGCTGGACGGTGCACGCGCACGAAGGCAGGTAACGGTCGGGCGACGTGGTCGCCAGGATGATCTGATCCACGTCGTTCGGCTCGAGGCCCGCCATCTGGAGCGCGCGCTTCGACGCCTCGACCGCGAGGTCGGAGGACGCCTGGTCGGGAGCCGCGATGCGGCGCTCCAGAATGCCGGTGCGCTCGCGAATCCACTCGTCGGAAGTGTCCACCATCTTCTCGAGATCGTAGTTGCTGAGGATCGCGTCCGGCACGTACATGCCGGTGCCGGTGATGGTCACGCCGCGAATCTCAGGCTGCGGTTTCACGGTCCGCCTCGATTTCTTCCCGGATGTGCTCGTTGACCCGCTGCTCCACGAACGTGGTGACGGTGCGGATCGCGCTCCGGATCGCTTTGGGGCTGCTGCTGCCATGGCCGACGAAGCAGACGCCGTTGACCCCCAGCAGCGGGGCGGCGGCATGCTCCTCCCAGTCGAGTTGGCGCATCAGGCGACGCAGGGCCGGCCGCATGAGGAAGGTGCCCGCCATCGCCAGGGGATCGCCCGAGACTTCGGCTCGGATGCGCCTGAACAAGAGTTCGGCGACTCCCTCGGCCGTCTTGAGCACCACGTTGCCGGTGAAGCCGTCGGCCACCACGACGTCGCAACTGCCTCGGAATACGTCACGTCCCTCGACATTGCCCACGAAGTTCAGGTGGGCGGCCCGGCGGAGCAGAGGCAGGGCCTCGAAGATCAGCTCGTTCCCCTTGGTGTCCTCTTCCCCGATCGACAGGAGCCCCACGCGGGGGTTCTCGCGTCCCAGGAGGTAGCGAGCGTAGACCGCCCCCATGTGCGCGAACTGCACCAGGTAGGACGCCTTGCACGAGGAGTTGGCGCCGACATCCAGCACCACGCAGCCCCCGGCGGCGTTGGGGATGAACGCGGCCAGCGCGGGCCGCGACACGGATTCGAGACGGCCCAGGCTGAGCAGCGCGGTGGCCACCACCGCCCCTGTGTTGCCGGCGCTGAAGATGGCGTCCAGCTTGCCTTCCTTGTGGAGCTGGGCCATGACCGCCAGGGACGACGTGCTCTTGCGCGCCGCGGCCGCCGCCTTCTCGGCCATGTCGATCTTCTCGGAGGCGTGGACCAGCTCGACTCGAAGCTTGTCGGCGCCCTCGTGCTTGAGCGCCTTCTGGATCTCGCTCTCGTCGCCGATCAAGGTGACGCGGAAGCGCCCGGGCATCTCGCGCAGCGCCAAGGCAACGCCCTGGACGACCACGGAGGCGCCGTGGTCTCCACCCATAGCGTCAATCCCGATGTGCGGGATCGGGGTGGTCATCAGGAGTCCCGGCCGGGAATCACTCGGCGGGCGGCTGAACGATCTCTTCGCCGTCGTAGAAGCCGCAGTTCGGACAGATGCGGTGCGGCTGCTTGGGACTGCTGCAGTGGCTGCAGGAATTCAGCCCGGGTCGGCCCAGCTTCCAGTGCGTGCGGCGTTTGCGCCCACGCGTGCTGGAGTGTCTGCGCTTGGGAACTGCCATCGATCAAATCCTCCTGTCCGCGCCCCGTTGGGGTCGCGTCAACGCGATCCTTGGCATGCACAGGGCCCGAGGTTGAGATCCGCTCCGCACCGTGGACACAGTCCCAAGCAGGTCTCTCTGCAGTGCGGCGTGATTGGAAGCTCGAGCAACAAGGCTTCGCGCGCTTCTTCTCGGACGTCGAGCTGGCGGCCGTCGTGAAATTTCATGTAGTTGTCGCGCTCGAGGGCTTCCTCGAGGCGCCGTCCGCTGCCCGCGCGGTCCGCGAGCACCGTCAGCTCGGCTTCGACGGGTTGATCGAAGGATTGAAGGCATCGCACGCATTCGAGCCGGGCCAGGGCGGACACCATTCCTTTGAGCGCCACCTGGTTTCCAGCTCGGTCGATGTCGAACACGCCCCGCACTTCCCCGGGCCATTCCGCCCCCGGCAAGTCCAAGGCTGTCGCCTCCGCCCTCGCCTCCACCCGATTCCTTCCCGGGTTCACGGTCGCTAAGTTGATGACAAATGCAGACATATCGAGGACCGCGACGGTGAGCCGAGAACCGGACGGACACTAGCACAGGGTTCCGCGACCCGTCCAGCGAGGCTGATCGCAGCGAGTTGCGGGCCTGTGCTCGCGAATCCCGGCGCTCAGCGAGCCGGTGCCGTGACCCCGAAGAAGATCTTCAGCTCCCGCTCCGCACTGGGCACGCTGTCGGAGGCGTGAACCGAGTTCATCTGCTTGCTCTGGCCATAGAGCTTGCGGATCGTGCCCGGGGCCGCCTGGGCGGGATCGGTGGCTCCCACCACTTCCCGAAGGTACGCCACCCCCTGATCGCGCTCGAGGCAGGTCAGCATGACCGGGCCGGAGGTCATGTAATCGGCCAGGTCCTTGAAGAACGGCTTGGCGCGATGCTCCTCATAGAAGGTCTCGGCTTCCTCGCGGGTGATGCGTCCCATGCGAGCCTCGACCAGCCGAAAGCCGCGATCTTCGACGTGCGCCAGGATCTTGCCCGTGAGATTGCGCTGAACGGCATCGGGCTTGACGATGAACAGGGTCCTCTCCAGGGCCACGGCTCTCTCCTCTTGAATGGTGGGTTGGGTCTCGGGTTCAACGACGCTTGCGCGAGGCGGTCTTCGAGACGCGACGAGTGGACCGCGCGGCATCGCGCGATTCCGAGGTGCGCGCTCGCGTCTTCGCCCGGGTTCCGTTGGCGGAGCTCCGGGTCTTTCGCGCGGCGGGACCATTCGCGGCACGTCCCGAACGGCGGCGAGACAGGGCCGCGGCAACCAGCCCCGGGATCTCCGAGGGGATGCGCGCCACCGGCACGCCGACCGCCTGGAACGCGGCCATCTTCTCGGCGGCGGTTCCGCTGCCGCCCGACACGATCGCGCCCGCGTGGCCCATGCGCTTCCCGGGGGGTGCCGTCTGGCCGGCGATGAAGACCACGACCGGCTTTCTCACCCGGCGGCGGATGAACTGCGCGGCCTCTTCCTCGTCGCTGCCGCCGATCTCGCCGATCAGCACGATGGCTTCGGTCTGGCGATCGGCGTCGAACATCGCCAGCGTGTCGATGAAGTTGGTGCCGATCACCGGATCGCCGCCGATGCCGATGCAGGTGCTCTGGCCGAGACCGGCATGCGTGAGCTGGTGCACCACTTCGTAGGTCAGCGTGCCGCTGCGCGAGACCAGTCCGATCGGACCTGGCTTGCAGATCTGCCCGGGCAGGATGCCGACCTTGGACAGGCCCGGGCTGATGAGGCCGGGACAATTGGGTCCGATGAGCCGGGGTCGCACGCCACCGTTGCTCTCGCGGTGAGAGGCGACGTGGTGATAGGCGGCGAGCGTGTCGCGGACCGGGACGCCTTCGGTGATGCAGACGATCAGGCCGACGCCGGCATCCGTGGCTTCGAAGATGGCGTCGGCGGCGAAGGGAGCGGGCACGTAGATGACCGAGGCGTTGGCCTTGGTGGCGGCCATGGCCTCGGCCACGCTGTCGAACACCGGCACGCCGTGGACGCTCTCGCCTCCGCGCCCCGGCGTCACGCCCGCCACCACCTTGGTGCCGTAGCTCATCATCTGCTGGGCGTGGAAGCTGCCGTCGCGACCGGTGATGCCCTGGACGATGAGGCGCGTGCTCTTGTCGATGAGGATGCTCACGCCGCGACCTCCTGGGCCTTGGCGATCACGGTGCGCACGCCTTCGTCCATCGAGGTGGTGGCGGCGAGTCCCTTCTCGGAGAGGATCTTTCGCGCGAGATCCTCGTTCGTTCCGGTGAGCCGGATCACGAGCGGGATCTGGAGCGGCGAGGCCTCGAGGGATTGCACGATGCCGCGCGCCACGTCGTCGCAGCGGGTGATGCCGCCGAAGATGTTGAACAGGATGGCCCGCACGTGCGAGTCGCCGGTGATGATCTTGAGCGCCGCGGTCACCTTGTCGGGGTTCGACGATCCGCCGATATCGAGGAAGTTGGCCGGCTCGCCGCCGTAGTGCTTGACCAGGTCCATGGTCGCCATCGCCAGCCCGGCGCCGTTCACCACGCAGCCGATGTCGCCCTCGAGCTTCACGTAGGAGAGTCCGAACTCGCGCGCCAGCTTCGCCCCCGGCGTCTCTTCGTCGGGATCGCGCCAGGTCCCCCACTCGCGGTGCCGGAACTCGGCATTGTCGTCGAGGATCACCTTGGCGTCGAGCGCGAGCACCTGGCCCTGCGGCGTGATGGCGAGCGGGTTGATCTCGGCGAGCGAGCAGTCGCCGTCGCGATACACCGTCCACAGCTTGAGCAGGATGTCGGTGGCCTGGGCCACGAGCTTGCCGTCCTTCAGCAATGGCTGGAACAGTGCGCGCGCCTGGTAAGGCCGGAGCCCGCCGGCGCCGACGAGATGGCGCACGATCTTCTCGGGGGTCTGGCGGGCGACTTCCTCGATCTCGACGCCGCCTTCGGCGGAGATCATCACCAGCGGCTGCTTGGCCGAGCGGTCGAGCACGATGGCCACGTACAGCTCGCGCGCGATGTCGGCGGCCTTGGCGACCAGCACCTTGCGCACGGGCAGGCCCTTGATGTGGAGCGCGAGGATGTCGCGAGCCTTCTGCGCGGCCTCGTCGGGGTCCTGCGCGAGCTTCACGCCGCCGGCCTTGCCGCGACCGCCGACCAGCACCTGCGCCTTGATCACCACGGCGCCGCCCAGCGACTGCGCGATATCACGCGCCTCCTCCGGCGTGGTCGCGACCTGCCCGGGCAGCACCGGCAGGCCGTGCCGCGCGAACAGCTCCTTCGCCTGATACTCGTGAAGGTTCATCGTGCGTCTCTAGTTGTTGTCGATCTGGGCCCGCTGCAGGTGGCCGCTGAAGTCGACGTAGATGCTCTTCCACTCGGTGAACGGGTCGAGCATGGTGTGGCCTGCCTCGCGATGGCCGTTGCCGGTGCCCCGCGTGCCGCCGAAGGGCAGATGGGTCTCGGCGCCCGTCGTGCCGTGGTTGACGTACACGATGCCCGTGTCCAGATCGCGCATCGCCTTGAACGCGCGGTTGACGTCGGCGGTGAAGATCGAGGACGAGAGCCCGTAGCTCGAGGCATTGTTGATCTCGATCGCCTTCTCGAGACTCTCGACCTTCACCAGCGCGAGCACCGGTCCGAAGATCTCTTCCACCGCGACCCGCGCCGTGGGCCGGACGTCGGCGAACACCGTGGGCCTGTAGAAGTGCCCCTTCGAGAGCGCACCTTCGGTGGCCGCGGCGCCTCCCGCGACCAGCGCGCCTTCTCCGCGTCCGATCTCGACGTACTCCGACACCTTCTCCACCTGGCCCCGGTTCACGAGCGGTCCCACCTCGGTCGCCGGGTCGAGGCCGTCGCCGAGCCGCAGAGCGCGCGCCTTGGCGGCGACCCGCTCCGCCAGCGCGTCGTGCACCTTCTGGTGCACCAGCACCCGGCTGCACGCGGTGCATCGCTGACCCGTGGTGCCGAAGGCGCTCCATGCGATCGCTTCGGTGGCCAGCGAGAGGTCCGCGTCCTCCATGACCAGGATCGCGTTCTTGCCGCCCATCTCGAGCGAGATGCGCTTGCCGAGCGCTCCGCCCTTGCCCGCGATGGCGAGGCCGACCTCGGTGGATCCGGTGAACGAGATCACCTGGATCCCGGGATGGGCCACCATGGGATCGCCGACCTGCGAGCCGCTGCCGAAAACGAGATTGAGCACTCCGGGCGGAAGCCCCGCCTCTTCGAAGATCTTCGTGAAGTGCCAGGCCATCTCGGGCGTGTCGCCCGCGGGCTTGAACACCGCGGTGTTGCCCGCCACCAGCGCCGGCATCAGCTTCCAGGAAGGGATCGCGAACGGGAAGTTCCACGGCGTGATCACGCCGGCCACGCCGACCGGCGAGCGCACCGACATCGCCCACTTGTCCGGCATCTCGCTGGGCGTGGTGACGCCGTACATGCGGCGCCCTTCGCCGGCGGCGAGGTAGGCCATGTCGATGCCTTCCTGGACGTCACCCCGGGTCTCCATCAGGACCTTCCCCATCTCCCGGGTCATCGCGCGAGCGAGATCTTCCTTGCGGGCGCGGATCAGCTCACCGGCGCGGTAGACGATCTCGGCGCGCTTGGGAGCGGGCGTCTTGCGCCACGCGGGAAAGGCGGCCCGCGCCGCCTCGACCGCCGCATCCACCTCTTCGGGACCCGACGAGGGGTATTCGCCCAGCATCTCGCCGGTCGCGGGGTTGGTATTGAAGAAGGTGCGGCCGGAGCGCGCCGGCGCCCAGCGGCCCCCGATATAGTTGAGGAACGTCTCCGGCATGCGTGGGTCCGCGGACGGATCCGCGACCTCCAGAAATGACGAAGGGAATGGCCCGGCGGATCGATGCAGGAGATGCCGGGAAAAGAGGCAGTAGGCTACGCGCGGGCGTGGCGGGAATCAAGAGCGAAGCGGCTGTCACCCATTCGCCGAGCCGACTCGCGCGAAGTGACGGGTCCTGTCAGCCCATCACCCGCGCAGTGTCGGCTCGGCTGTTTTCTCGGGTTACGCTCCCTCGCGCTCCGCGGAGTACACGGAGCGAGTGTCCTTCTGCTGCTGCTCGTACGCGGAACGACCTTCGTTGATTCCCTGGTGGACGCCTTCCTTCAGCCCCCCAAAGGTCGAGCGCGCCTGATTGGCCAGACCGCGGGCCTTGGCCGGCACGTCGCGGCGCAGGCGGCGAGCCGTCTCGCCGAGCTTGTGCCGAGTTTCGCTGCCCTTCGCGGGCGCCAACAGCAGAGCCACGCCGGCTCCGAGCAACGCTCCGAAGATGAATCCCATCGCTGAACCGTTTCCGGTGTGCTGACCGGTTCGTTCGTTCATGACTGACCTCCATGATTGGTTTTCGGTTTCTGGGCATGGGTCAGGCGCGATGCGATGAGTCCTAGGCCCGAACGCACTCCTCGGACGACAGCGGCGGCCATTCCGACGGGGGCGGCCACTTCATCGATGACCGTCCTCGAGACAGCAATCGCCCTCTCACTGAGCCCCTCGAACCGGGTGGTCACCCGCTGAATGCGCGAGGCGGCGTCACCCATGATCTCCATGACCTCATGGGCCTCGTGAGCGATTCCACGAGCTTCGGTGATGGCTTCTCCCAGCTGTTCCGCGGTCGTGCCAATACGATCCACCGCCTTCTCGATCCTGGACAAAGCTCGGATGGTGAAGACGCAGAGCGCGACCAGTGCCACGGTGAGCAGCACGACGGCCACCTGAACGACCGCTGGCATGTAGACCTCCTCGCCGGAGCCGCGAAGCGGTGAAGACCGCTAGACCGGGCGCCGACCCTGAATGATGCGTACCAGCACGCTGACGATGGCGAGCAGCAGGAGCAGATGGATGAAGCCGCCGAACGTATGGTTGCTGACCATTCCAACCAGCCACAGCAGGGCGAGCAGAATCGTGATAGTCCAGAGCATGTTGCCTCCCCATGTCGGCCGATTGCTTCGGCCGAATGCATGAGCTTTGGCAATGCCCGGGCCAGCGCCGTAAAGGTCGGATGTGTCGAGAAGTGGCGGCTGCTGCGCCGGCTGCGCGGGCGGATCGCGGGGGTTTTCTACAATGTGCCGTCCGTTTGGACCGGGCGTGAGCGCGATTGCAGCAGCGCCTGGAGGACGGACGCGCTCAGCGCCGCCGGTAGAGCTCGCCGAAGAAGTCTCCCGGGTTCCAACGCGGCCGGCTGGGCTGATTGGCCACACGAGACGCCATCAGCAGATGGAGGCGCGCGAAGCGGGCCAGCGACTCGTAGTCCATCCGCTGTCCGAGGTCGTCCTGCGGGCTGTGATAGACGCGACGGAGCCAATCATCGAGCGCTGCCTGGGAGGACGCGCCACCGCGCCCGGTGACGAACAGTGACGGAACCCCGCGCCGCACGAACGAGTACTGATCGCTACGGATGAAAACCACCTGCTCCGGCGTCGGATCGGTGACCACGTGGATCCCCAGCGTCGTGGCGGCCTGGCGGACGACCGCCGCCAGCGTGGAGTGCTGCGCCCCGTGCGCGACGACTTCACGCAGCGTTCCCACCATCACGTACATGTCCATGTTGAGGTTGGCCACCAGGTCCTCGATCGGCGTGGTCGGGTGCTCGGCAAAGTAGCTGGATCCCTGGAGACCCTTCTCCTCGCCCGTCACGGCCAGGAAGAGCACCGAGCGCTTGGGCCGCGGGCGGGTCGCGGCCAGAGCCGCGGCGACCTCGATCAGGGCGGCGATCCCGGTCGCGTTGTCGAACGCGCCGTTGTAGATCGAATCCCCCTGAACCGCCGCGCCGATCCCCAGGTGGTCGAGATGGGCCGTGAGCACCACGACCTCACGCGCCAGCTTCGAATCCGAGCCGCGCAGGATTCCCGCCACGTTGGGACTCGAGACGGACTCGTGGCGAGAAGCGCGGCGGATCCGCGCGCGCGCCGGGAGATCGAAGCCGCGCAGCTTGCCCTTCTCCGCCGCGTCGAACACTTCGGCCAGGGGCGAAGGGGCGCCCTGGAAGAGCTTCTCGGCCGCCGCGCGATTCAGCGTCGCTGCGCCGCGCAGCTCCGGCGTCACGCCATCCGGGATTCCGTCGGCCCCGATCCAGCGGATCGAAGGCTGTCGCGACTGCGGCGCGATCTTCTCCCACGTCGCACGGCGCTCGTCGACCGGCGTGCGGATCGTGAGCACCCCGACCGCGCCGTGCGCCGCCATGTTCGCGTCCTTGACGCGGCTGCTCGAGTAGTGCGCGCGGAGCGTATGCGGAAATGCCGGCGGAGCGCCTGACAGCACGGCGACGATCTTGCCGCGCGCGTCGATTGCCGCGAAATCGTCGTAGCCGAGATCCGGGGCGGTGATGCCATACCCGGCGAACACGATCGCGGCATTCACCTCGGTCTCGCGTGCGTAGGGGTCGGCGCTCATCAGGTAGTCGCGCTCGATCCTGAGATCGTGGCGCCGCCCCTGGACCGTGAGCGAGACGCCGCTCTCGGCCCGCCGCAGCGTCGCACGGCGCAGCGGAACCGGCTGCAGGAAGCTTCCATCGACACCGGCGGGCTCGAGCCCGATGCGCTGGTACTGGGCGATGACGTAACGCGCCGCCAGGTCGTAGCCTCGGGTCGCGGTGCCTCGGCCCTCCAGCAGGTCGTCGGCCAGGAAGCGCACGTGGCCCTCGAGCGCCGTCGGGCGAATGGATTCGAGCGCCTGGCGCGCATTCGCATCCGTGCCGGTTTGCGCGAGCACCGGCGCCGCCACGCAGAGTGCGATGGCGGTGAGCCACAAGCGTCTCACGGGTCGAGCGCGGAGCGTCCCGCTCGGATGCGGGTCACGAGCCCGGTGGTGCTATGGCCTTCGCGCACCGGCACGGTCAGCACACGGCCCCCGCGTGACTCGACGAACTCGCGGCCGACGATGCGGTCGATCGCCCAGTCGCCGCCTTTCACGAGGACGTCGGGCCCCACGTCATGGATCAGGCGCTCGGGCGTGTCCTCTTCGAAGATCACGCACAGGTCCACGCAAGCCAGCGAGCCGACCAGCTCGGCGCGCTCGTGATCGGGGACCAGTGGACGCTGCTCGCCCTTGAGACGCCGCACCGAGGCGTCGGCATTGATGCCGACCACCAGACGATCGCCGAGCGCCGCGGCTTCCTCGAGGTATTCCACGTGGCCGCGGTGAAGCAGATCGAACACGCCATTGGTGAACACGACCGACTCTCCGGCCTGGCGCCAGGCAGCGAGCGTCTCGCCCGCCTCGTCCGGCAGCCGATCGGCGGTCACGCGGGGCTCTCGGCCAGCGCCTGGAGCAACGAGTCCGGCGTGCAAGAAGCGGTGCCGACTTCACGGATCACGATCCCCGCGGCATGATTCGCGAGCGCACAGGCCTCGACGAAGTCCGCGCCGGCCGCGAGCGCCAGCGCCACCACGCTCACCACGGTGTCCCCTGCCCCGGTCACGTCGAAGACCTCGCGCGCCACGGTCGGCAGATGGGTGTAGCGCCCGCCCTGCTCGAACAAGCTCATCCCGCCCGGACCTCGGGTGATCAGCAGCGCCTTGGACTCGACGCGCTTCAGCAGTCCCCAGCCGACGTCCATCAACGAAGCTTCATCCACGATGCGCCGGCCCATCACGCCGCCGGCTTCGTACTGATTGGGCGTGAGGATGCTGACGCCCCGATAGGCGTCGATGTGGCTCTCCTTGGGATCGACGCTCACATGAACGCCGCGGCGGAACGCCGCGGCGAGTGCGGCCGGCAGCGCGGCCGCAGTGATCACGCCTTTGCCGTAGTCGCTCACGATCAATCCGTCGGAGCGCTCGATCTCCTGGGCCAGCGCGCGGGTGGTGCTTTCGGCCAGCGCCCCGTTGAATTCGGCGCGAGCTTCGCGATCCGCGCGCACCACCTGCTGCTGGTGCGCGATGATCCGGGTCTTGACCGTGGTCGGCCGCGAAGGATCCCGAGCGATCGGGCCGGTCTCGATCCCCCGCGCGGCGAGCGCGTCGACCAGCTGATCCGCCTCGGCATCGCGCCCCACCACGCCGACCAGCACCGGCCGCGCGCCGAGCGCGGCGAGGTTGGCGGCCACGTTGCCGGCGCCGCCGAGCGCGAACGTCTCTCGCTCGATCTCCACCACCGGCACCGGCGCTTCGGGCGAGATGCGATCGACCCGGCCCCACAGGTAGCGGTCGAGCATGAGGTCGCCCCACACCACGATGCGTCGTCCCGCCAGGCGGGGCACGAGCGCGCGCAGGGCGGCGAGATCGAGCGACGTCGAAGCCACGGCGCGGCACGCTAGCACCGGCGCTGCCTGCACGCCACCCGCTCCATTGACCCGGTTTGGCGAGCCCCCTTACGGTGCGCCGATGCTGACGCCACGCCCCTATCGCCCCGCCGATCGTGACGCCTTCCACGCGGTGCTTCGCGATCCGGCGTTGCGGCCTCAGCTCCAGTGGCTGATCGACAGCCACGAGCTCGACGACCCGCTGAACCATCCTTTCGTCGGGCCCGCGAAGGCCTGGGTCGCGGAAGGCGAAAACGAGCTGGCGGGGTTCTCGACCGCGTTCAAGCTCGACTCGGGGCGCGGGCCCTGGTCGGTGGTTCGGGTCGCCGTGCGACCGCGCTATCGCCGTCGCGGCCTGGGTCGCGGGCTGCTCGAGCAGGCGCGCTCGTCGCTCGCGCTCGAGCTCCCGGGCGCCGAGGTGAAGATCAGCTACTGGGAGCCGTGCCCCGAGGGTGAGGCCTTCGCCGCGGCGACAGGCTTCACTCACGACCGGTACTTCTGGGACATGGAGCGGCGGCATCTCGAGAAGCCGGTCGTCGCGTGGCCGGCCGGCATCGAGGCGCGGACCTTCGATGGATCGCCGGAAGCGCTCCGGGACTGGAACGACTGCAGCAACGCCGCCTTCGAGCAGAGCCCGATGAGCCTGACCTCGACCATCGAGCAATGTCAGATGCTCACGCGCCAGCCGCACTTCCATG
Organism: Candidatus Eisenbacteria bacterium; assembly: GCA_035712145.1. NCBI lineage: Bacteria > Candidatus Eiseniibacteriota > Candidatus Eiseniibacteriota bacterium. Next base: position 32,777 of record DASTBI010000117.1, read on the forward strand.
CTTCGGGATTGGTGCTGGCCTATCGCGACGGCCGCTGCGTGGGATTCTGCCGCTGCGCGATCCATCCGGAGTTCGGTGATCTCGACGTGCTCGGTGTGCGCCCCGAGGCACGCGGGATCGGTCTGGGTCGTGCGGTCGTGCGCTGGGGCACCGCGTGGCTGCTCGAGCAGAAGGTCGCGAGCGTGCGGCTCACGGTCGACGGCGAGAACTCACGTGCGCTGGAGCTCTACCGGAGCGAAGGCTTCGACGTCATCAAGACCCGGCGCATCTGGGTGCAGCGGCTGAGCTGAAGACGGTTCCCGGGCAGTCGCGATCCGGCATGAGCCATCGTGATCACCTGCTCCCGAAGTCGAATCGCTGGCGGCACCACACGGCGATCGGCCTCCCTCCCTGCAGCGCCGGATAGAAGCGCATCTCGAGCGCGCACGAGACCGCGGCCTCGACCAGCAGGCTGTCGTTGCTGCCGGCGGCCCACAGCGCGTCCGAGACATTGCCTTCCTCGTCGACGCGCACGTCGAGCTCCACGGTCCCGCGTCTCCCGACCGGCGGGATGAGATTGCCGGACCTCCGCAGCAATGGCGGCTTGAGGTCCTGGTCGACGACCAGGAGCGGAGGATCGGCGGAGATCTCGACCAGGTCAGGGCTCGGGACCGGAAGCGCCGGATCGAGAGGCTCGGGTCTGGATGGGGAGACCTTGGCGAGCCACACCTTGGGGGCCGGAGCGGGGGAAGCGGGCCTCACGATGCGCAGCCGCTCGCTGCGGCCGGTGTCCGCCATCACGTTGACCGGCAAGGAAGTGGGCGGTTCCGAGCGCGATTCGCGCCGTCCGCAGCCCAGACCGGCCAGGATCAGGATCCCCATCGTGACGCGGAGGGCACGCCCCATGCAGACGAGGCTAGGAGGGGCTCACACTTCTTGTCCACCGCCACCCCTGGGCGTAGGCTCCTGTTCGACGAGAGTCAGCTGACTCCCGCCGCGGGACCTCTTAGACCGGGGGGCTGCATGGCGGTGAGAACGTCGCGCGAACGCGTTTGGGCCACGCTGCGCGGCGATGCAGTCGACAGGCCCGCGGTTTCCTTCTGGGGCCACTTCTACCACCGGGAGTCCTCGGCCCTCGAGCTCGTCGACGCCACCCTGGAGCACCAGCGCGAGTACGGCTGGGACTGGGTGAAGCTCAATCCTCGGAAGCACTACCACGTCGAGGACTGGGGCGTTCGCTACCGCTACCCGGGACGCGCGGACGAGAAGCCGGTGCTCGAGTCATGGCCCATCCATCAGCCGCCGGATTGGCGCAAGCTGACGCCGAAGAATCCGAAGCACAAAGCACTCGGAGAGCAGCTCGAGGCCGTGCGCCTCCTGCGCCAGCGACTGCCCGACGACGTTCCGATGATCGAGACGGTGTTCACGCCGCTCGCGATCCTGGCGGAGATGGTGGAGGAGCCGGGCGTGCTCAAGCTCCATATGCGCGAAGAGCCCGACGCCGTGCGCCAGGCGCTCGAAGTCGTGACCGCGACCTTCGAGCCGTTCGTCACCCAGGTGATCGCGCACGGCGCGGACGGAATCTATCTCGCCACCACCGACTGGGCCTCGAAGACCTGGATGACCGCGGACGAGTACCGCGAGTGGGCCCGGCCCTACGACCTGCGTCTGCTCGCGGCCGCGGCGGGCGCACCCTTCAACGTGCTGCACGTGTGCAAGCCTCGCAACCTGCTGTTCGACCTGTCCGACTATCCGGTGCAGGCCTTTTCGTACGACGCCACCGATCCCACCAATCCCACGCTCGACCAGGCGCTGTCGCGACTGCCGGGTGCTTTGATGGGAGGCATCTCGCACGAGGGCGCGCTGCAATCGGGAGTCGACGCTGTGACCGCGGAAGTGCGCCGCGGTTTCGAGCAGACCGGGGGCCGTCGCTGGCTGGTCGCCCCGGGATGTTCCATTCCCCCCCGTACCCCGGCTGCGAATCTGAAGGCGGCGCGTGCGGCGGTCGATGCCGTGTCGAGCGACCCGGCGGGATCGTCGCGCGCGTCACCCTCGAGGGCGATGCCGCCCTAGGAGGTCGCTGTGAAGGTCCTCGTCGTCTGTGCGCTCCTGTGTGTCGCCGCCCCTTCGGCGGCGCAGCCCAACCTCGACAAGGTTCCCACGCCGTCTCAGGGAACCGAGTCGGGCTCGCAGGCCATCCCGGTCGGTCAGTTGCGGGTGGCCGGCGTCGTCCACGTGGGTCAGTCCGCTCCGGATTTCACCGTGATGTCGAGCTCGGGACGTGAGCTGACCTTGTCGCGGCTCAAGGGCGACTGGCTGGTGCTGGTCTTCTCCGAGAATCGCGAAGACTTCGCCGCGCTGCGCGACATTCACGAGCGCCTGATCGAATCCGGGTCGTTCGTCTACGGCGTGTGCAAGGAGAAGCCGCAACGCCTGCGCACCTACGCCGAAGACGAGCGGCTGCCCTTCGAGCTGCTGGCCGATCCCACCGGCGAGATCTCGGCGCTCTACGGCTACTACGACCAGGAGCGCCGGGCCACGACGCGCGGGTTCGTGGTGCTCGATCGGCACAGCATGGTGCGCCTGGCGCTCCAGGGCCAGGCCCCTCCCGAGGAGATCGCCAGCCTCGCCCACTACACGATCACCGGCTACTAGAAGCGAGAATCGCGGGCGAGATTCAGCGGGCGCCAGGCAGTGTGGCGCCCGCCATGGGGATGGCGAGCGCGCGTGAGCACAGCCGCGCGTACTCCACATTCGGAAGGCTGCCACGCACCAGGCCGCACACCCGGCCGCGCGCATCGAGGATGAAACAACCGGGTGTGATCCGTTCGCCATCGACGACGTTGAACTGACCGGCGATCACTCCACGGGAGTCGGCGAGCACCGTGTACTGAAGGCCGAGACGCTTCACCAGCGACCGCGTCGCATTGGGCCGCGCGTCCACCACCGCCACCGGGATCACGCCCAGATCGAGGAGGGCCTCCCGCTGCTGCTGGAGCTTCTTCAGGTCCGCCTCGCGCGGCCCGAACACCAGCAGCACGGGACCCTGATCGAGCAGGTGATGGAGCCGCATGGAGCGCCCGCCGAATCCCTCGAAGGCGAAGTTGGGCGCGGGATCTCCCAGGCGAACGATCGATGCCGGCGGCTCGGGAATCCGCCCCGCCACGGAGCCGCTCGAATGCGCGCGCCGTTCGACGGACTGGGAGGCGTTGTGAGCGTCGATGCCGGGACCCATCCACAACAATGAGACGAGGCTCACCCAGGGCAGCCACATGAGGACTCTCTCCGCGTCTTTTGGGAAGGCCGCGGCGAGGTGCCGCAGCCGTCATGGTTATCGGCCGGAGATGCGGCGGAGTTGAGCTTCGTGACGCGTCAGCCGCGCACGCGGCCGGAGATCATGTCGCCCACGTGTCTCAGCGCACGATCGACGTCTTCCATCGAGAAAGGCTTGGCGATGATCAGGTCGACGCCGCGCGCCTGGGCGCTCCCTTCCTCGAGCTGTGAGCCCCATCCGGTGACGAGCACGATCGGGATCTCCGGCGCCTGCGCCTTGACGCGCCTCGCCACGTCCCAACCGTTCACTTCGGGCATGCCGAGATCGGAGAACACCACCTGGGGCGGGCGTCTCTGGAACTCGGCGAGCCCCGCCTCGCCGCCCAGCGCGAGCCGGACGTTCTGGCCGCGGTCGCGCAGCATGTCGGCGAGCACTTCGAGGACAGGCTCCTCGTCGTCGACGACCAGGATGCTCATGGCGGGAATGCCGGCCGATGACGGGTCTCCGCCACGCGAAGCCGCCACGGAGACCGGATTGCACGGGAAGCGCAGCGTGAACTCGGTGCCGAGGCCGGGCTGACTGTCGACCGTGATGCTGCCGTGATGGCGGGTGACGATGCCGTACGCCACGGAGAGACCGAGGCCCGTTCCCTTGACCGGCTTGGTGGTGAAGAAAGGGTCGAAGACGCGCACCTGGGTCTCGGCATCCATCCCGATGCCGGTGTCTCGCACCCGCGCCATGACGCCGGAATCCGCATCCTGCGTGGTGAGCAGGATGAGTCCGCCCCAGGGCATGGCGTCGAGCGCATTGAGCACCAGATTGGTGAACACCTCGCGCAGCTCGGAGCCGTTGCCGGCGATCGGCTGGGTGGCCTCGAGGAACTGCCGGATCTCGACCGAGACGCCTCGCTTCTTGGCGTTCGTCTGCCAGGCGGGGCGCGTGAACTCGATGACGTCGCGGATCACCTGGTTCACGTCGATCGGCTCGAAGTCCTCGTCCTGACGCAGGCGCGTGAACTCCTGCACCCGGCGCACCGTGCTCGCGCCGTCGAGGGCGGCCTGCTCGATGACCTGGAGCTGGCGCCGGATCTCGCCTTCCTGCGCGGCGCGCAGGAGGAGCTGCGTACGGCCGAGGATCGCCGCCAGGATGTTGTTGAAGTCGTGGGCGACGCCGCCGGCCATCTCGCCGAGCGCGTTCAGCTTCGCCGACTGCACGAGCTGATTCTGGGTGGCGCGCAGCTCCTCGTAGGCCAGCTTGATCTGCTCGTACATGCGCGCGTTCGTGATGGCGGCGCTGCACTGCGCGGCGAACAGCGTGGCCAGCTCGAGGTCGCCTTCCACGAAGAAGCGGCGCTCGGGCCCGATGCGCACCAGCGTGATCACGCCGATCACCTGATCCCGGGCGAAGAGCGGGACGCACAGCAGCGAGGACACCTCTTCGGGAGTCCCCGGCACGTCCATGGCCCGCGGATCGTCCTCGGCCTTGTTGACGATCTCGCCGCGCCCGGTCGAGGCCACGCCGCCGGTGATGCCCTCGCCCATCTTGAGGCGAAGCGCCATGACCTCGTCGCGATAGGCCTGGACGTCGCACGCCACCGGCCGCAGCGTGCGGTCGGCGTCCTCGATGAGGAACACGGTGCACTCGTCCACCTGGATCACCTTGCGCACCTGCTGGGCGATGGTGGAGAGGATGGTGTCGAGCTCGAGCGAGCTCACCATCGCCTGGCTCACCGTCAGGAGCGCGGCCAGGCGCTCCTTCTGCTCGGTCTCGCGGTCGAGCAGGTCGTGGAGCGACGAAGCCGCGGCCTCGAGGCTCATGGGGTCTACGGTGTTCTCCCTCCAGTCTTCGTCGGGAGATCGTTCGGGCAGGGCGGTCACGCAGCCTCCGGGTGCAGGTCCCCGGAGTTATCGGCGTCGGCGGGATGGACTTAAGGGTTTTGCCCGAAGGGTTTAGCGGCTCGCCGGCGCCTCGCCGCCGAGGCGGCGGAATTCGTGGAGATGACGGATCGCCTTGCGCGGCTGGCCGAGCCGCTCCCACAGCCGCGCGAGATTGAAGTGGGCATCCGCAAAGCCATCGTCCAGCTCGAGCGCCTTCTCGTAGGCCGTCGCCGCCGCGTGGGGCCGGCGCAGGTCCTCGAGCGCCACGCCCAGGTTGAAGGCCGCGGTGGCGTCCTCCGGGCGGGTCGCAAGGGCGGCGCGGTAGTGTGCCTCGGCTTCGGAGTGCCGACCCGCCTCGTGCAGCAGGCAGCCGAGGTTCAGATGGGCATCGGCGTGCTCCGGCGACAGCTCGACCGCGCGGCGATACGCTTCCCGCGCGCGCTCGGGCTCGACCGGCTCGAGGTCGCAGCCGAGGTGGAACCAATCCTCGGCGTCCATTCCGTCGCTCTCCTGCGCCGCGTCCGCCGCCTGCCGCGCGAGCGGCGCGACGGCCGACACGAGTGACCGGACGTCGAGGTCGAGAACCGCCTGGCCGGACACGGGATTCCAGGCCGACGCGCCGTCGCGCACCACGATGTCCTCACCCTCGGCGGTAAGTCGCAGCGCCGCCAGCTGCCGTCCTGCGGGAAGCTGCTCGCGGAGCTTCATCAGCGCCCGCTGCACGCGCCGCGCCGGCATGCGCTCGATCAGGTCCTTGGCGGCGCGGAGCAGCACCAGATCCTGGAAGGAGAAGCGAAGCTCGCGGCCGGGTCCGCGCTGAGGGCTCAGGCAGCCGGCGCGAACGAATGCCGAGATCTGCGGCACCGTGAGCCCGAGAAGGCGTGCGACGTCACGGGCGGGGTACCCGCTGGCGTAGGCTGCCTGCCTGACCGTCGAGGAGCTGTCCATGCTCACCACGCTGGAGTATCACAGTGGAGCGGCGTCGAGAAGCAAACTCGTACGGCTAACGCGAGGCTCGCTTCTTCGGCGCCTCCACCTTGGCGTGTCCTCGCGGCGAGCGGCGAGCCGGCTTGCGGTCGGCGGCCGGCTTCGAGGCCTTGCTCGTCCTTCGCCCGTCCTCCTCGACACCCAGGCTCGCCTTGAGCGCGTCCATGAGATCGATGATCTGGGCTTTCGGCTCTTCGGCCTCGGCGAAGGTGATCTCCTGCCCTTCCACCTTCTGCTGGATGATCTCCATCATCCGCTCCCGCACCGTGTCCTTGTAGCGCTCGGGGTGGAACTTCTCCTGGATGTTCTGCTCCATGAGCTGCATGGCGAGCTTCAGCTCCTCGGGCTTGACGTCGACGTTGGGCACCCCGATCTCGGAGAAGGGGCGCACCTCTTCGGCGTAGCGGAGCTGTTGCATGACCAGGCCGCCTTCCATCGCCCGCAGCATCACCAGGTACTGCTTGCCACGCGCCGCGTATTGCGCGAGCCCGACGACCTCGGCCTGCATCATCGCTTTGCTGAGCAGCTTGTAAGCGCGCTCGGCGCCCTTGTCGGGGCCCAGGTAGTAAGGCCGGTCGTAGTAGACCGGGTCGACCGCGGCGACCGGGACGAACTCGGTGATCGCGATCGCGCGCGTCGCCTCTTCTTCCACCGCCTTGAGCTCCTCGGGCGTGAAGACGACGTAGCTGTCCTTGGCGTACTCGTAGCCTTTGACGATCTCGTCCCGCTCGACCACCTTGCCTTCCTTCGAGCAGATGTACTGCTGCTTGAGGGGAGCGGCGTCCTTCTTGTGGAGCATGCGGAAGGAGATAGACTCGGAGCTCTGTCCGGTGGAGTAGAGCCGGATGGGAATCGTCACCAGACCAAAAGAAATGGTCGCCGAAGCAATCGAATGTGCGCTCATAGGCGTCGACTCTAGCACGGGCCTCCCAGTGCCAGGCACCCCCAAAACCGACCGGCTGACGCAGTACCGCAAGAAGCGCAAAGCCGAGGCAACGCCCGAGCCTTTTGGCGAGGCCTCGGCCGAGCGGCCTTACCTTTTCGTGATCCAGAAGCACGCCGCCCGGCGGACCCATTACGACCTGCGGCTCGAATGGAACGGGACGCTGATCTCGTGGGCGGTCCCCAACGGGCCGTCCCTCGATCCGAGCGAGAAGCGCCTCGCGGTGCACGTCGAGGACCACCCGGTCGAGTACGCGGACTTCGAAGGCGTCATCCCGGCCGGAAACTACGGCGCCGGTGCCGTGATCCTGTGGGATCGCGGGCGCTGGGTGCCGATCGACGACCCCGACCAGCTCGAGGCTTCCGGCAAGCTCCACTTCGAGCTGCATGGATACAAGCTGCGTGGCGAGTGGATCCTGGTGCGCACCAAGCGCGGCCCCAAGGACTGGCTGCTCTACAAGAAGAAGGACGCGTGGGCGCGCCCCGGCGAGCCGCCCTTCGGCGAGGAATCGATCCTCTCCGGGCTCACCGTGGAAGAGCTCGGTGAAGGCAAGACCGGCGCGCGAGAGATCGCGTCGGCGCTTGGAAAGCTCAAGGCCAAGCACGGCCACGTCGATCCGGCGAAGCTCGAGCTGATGCTGTGCGAAACCGCGGAGAAGGCTTTCTCCGGCAAGGACTGGCTCTTCGAGCTCAAGTACGACGGCTATCGAATGATCGCGGCGCGCACATCCGACGGCGTGCCGTATCTCCGCTACCGGAACGGCAATGATGTCACCGCGATCTTCCCGGAGATCGCCAAAGCGGTGCGCGCCCTGCCGTGCGGCGACGCGGTGCTGGACGGAGAAGCCGTCGTGCTGGACGAGACCGGCAAGCCGAGCTTCGCCCGCCTCCAGCAGCGTGGCCAGATCCGGCGCGCGCGCGATGCCGAGCGGGCCGCGGTCGAGCACCCGGTGACGCTCGTCGTGTTCGACCTGCTCGGGCTCGAAGGCCACGACCTGCGTGGCCTGCCGCTCACCCGGCGCAAGGAGCTGCTGCGGAAGCTGGTGCCGAAGACCGGCGCGCTCCGCTATTCCGACCACGTCGAGGCGCGCGGCGAGGAGCTGTTCGAGCGCGTGCGCGACATGGGCCTGGAAGGGCTGATCGCCAAGAAGGCCGACGCGCCCTACCGCGGCGGGCGGTCCAATCAATGGCTCAAGCTGGTGGCCGACCGCTCTGGGGACTTCGTCGTGGTGGGCTACACCGCGGGAAAGGGCGGGCGCGGCGGATTCGGCGCCCTCCACGTCGGCGCCTACCTGGACGATGGCCGCCTCGTCTATTGCGGACGCGCCGGCAGCGGCTTCAACGCGCGCCAGCTCGAGGAGATGGGCGCCGATCTCGAGGCCATCGCCCGCGACCAGCCGGCGTGCATCGGCTCGCTGCCGGTCGGGCACGAGCACCACTGGGTCGAGCCGCGTATGGTCGTGGAAGTCCGCTACAAGACGTGGACGACCGAAGGCCTGCTGCGTCACCCGGTGTTCTCGCGCGTGCGCGAGGACAAGAAACCCGAAGAGTGCTTGTACTCCGCACTACCCGGCCCGCGCCCCGACTCCGCCGTCGCGGGCAACGGCCCGCCGCCCAAGCGCTCGCCGTTCTCTCGCGGCAAGCGGGTGCGGGTGACCGATGCGCCAGCTCAGACTCCGGAGCCCGAGCCCGAGGGGCCACCCGAGATCAAGTTCACCAATCTCACCAAGATCTTCTGGCCGGCCGAGCGCTACACGAAGGGCGATCTGATCGACTACTACCGATCCGCCTGGCCGTGGCTCGAGCCCTACCTCATGGACCGGCCATGCGTGCTGACCCGCTACCCCGACGGCATCGAAGGCAAGAGCTTCTATCAGAAGGACGCGCCGACTTTCCTCCCGGACTGGATCCGTCGCGCGCCGATCTGGAGCGAGGATGGCCAGAAGGACATCCGCTACATCGTGTGCGAGGACGAGACGACCATGGCGTACCTCGCCAATCTCGGCACCATTCCGCTCCACATCTGGCACAGCCGGGTGGAGACGCTGCAGCGGCCCGACTGGTGTCTGGTGGATCTGGATCCGAAGGGAGCGCCCTTCTCCGACGTCATCCTGCTGGCGCGCGCCGTCCACGAGCTGTGCGAGGACATCGGGCTTCCGAGCCTTCCGAAGACCACCGGCTCGACCGGCATCCACATCCTGATCCCGTTGGGGCGCCAGCTCACCTACGAGCAGTCGCGGATGCTCGGCAATCTGCTGGCGCGCGTCATCCACGACCAGCATCCCAAGATCTCGACCATCCAGCGCATGATCAGCTCACGTGGCGGCAAGGTCTACCTCGACTACCTGCAGAACCGCCATGGCCAGCTCATGGTCACGCCGTTCAGCGTTCGGCCGCTGCCGGGCGCGACGGTCTCCATGCCGCTCACGTGGGAGGAGGTGAACCCCAAGCTCGAGAACGGCAGGTTCACGATCAAGAACGCGATCGCGCGCATGGAGAAGCTGGGCAAGGACCCGATGCGAGCGGTGCTCGAGATGAAGCCCGATCTCACCCGCGCCCTGGCGAGGCTTGCCGGGCGCGTCGGGAACGGCGAAGGCTGATCAGCGACCCGGCGCCCACTCGAGCACGAACTCCCGCTGCGCATCGGTGACGGGCGACTGCAGTCCGTTTGCCCGCATCCTGGCGCGCAGTCGACCGATCTCCTGGATCGCCATGCCGCCACTCATCCCGTGCCGCACCAGGTGACAACCGACCACGATTCCGGTGCGACCTGCCCCCGCCAGACAGTGGAGATAGGTCGCGCGGTGGGTTCGCAGCGACTCATCGAGCAGGTCGAGCGTCTCGATCATGTGCTCGATCGTGGGAACGCTCATGTCGGGAATGGCGCGGCGCCGATGGATGAGCGTGGTTTCGGCGCCGGTGACGGCGAGCAAGCCGCCGTAGTGTTCGCTCTCCCCTTCCTCGGTCAGATCGAGGAAGGAGTCGATGCCCGCGTTCACCAACGCCAGCAGCCGAGGCTCCAGCTGTTGGCGACCCCCGTAAGCCGGGTGCTCGCCGGCCGCGAAACGGCCGGACTCCACCCAGTAGCTGAACGAGCTGAGGACACTCGTGGTCAATGCCACCTCCCGGGGTGGGAGCGTACCCGAGCGGCGGGCGTCACGCTTGCTTGGACCCGCGAGGCTGGTCTAGGTTGGCGGCCCGCCGTCGCTCCCGCGCTCGCCCCCGCGGAGTCAGGCGATGCTCGCCCGCATCAAGACGGCCGCGTTGTGGGGACTCGACGCCCAGGCCGTCGACTGTGAAGTGGATGTCGGCCCCGGCCTCCCGGGATTCACCCTCGTGGGCCTTCCCGATGCCTCGGTGCGCGAGGTGCGAGACCGCGTGTGGCCCGCGCTGCGCAACGCCGGCCTCAAACCGCCTGAGCGACGCGTCACGGTGAACCTCGCGCCCGCAGGCCGCCGCAAGGAAGGCGCTTCGATGGACCTCGCGGTGACGCTCGGCGTGCTCGCGGCCACCGAGCAGATTCCCCTCGATCGGCTCGCATCCGCCGCGGCGCTCGGTGAGCTCTCGCTCGACGGCACGGTCCGCGCGGTGCGTGGCACGCTCGCGCTCGCGGAAGCGGCGTGGAGAGCCGGCTCGTCGCGATTGTTGTGCGCCGCTGCCGGCGCTCCCGAGGCCGCACTCGTGGAAGGGTTGTCGGTTCATCCCGTCGGCACATTGAATGACGTGGTGACCTGGGCGCGTGGATCCGACCTCTCCGTCCAGCGCGCGGCGCCGCCCGACCCCGAGCCGGCCACGGGCGAAGACCTCGCGGACGTGCGCGGACAAGCCGTGGCGCGGCGCGCGCTCGAGATCGCGGCGGCCGGCGGTCATCACGTGCTCATGGTGGGACCGCCCGGCGCCGGCAAGTCCATGCTCGCGCGCCGCCTGCCCGGCATCCTGCCCGCGCTCACCGCCGAGGAGGCGCTCACGGTCACGCGCCTCCACTCGGCCGCCGGGCAGAGACCGCCGGGTCGCGGTCTCATGCGACAGCGTCCGATCCGTGCGCCGCATCACTCGCTCTCGCGCGCCGGGCTGATCGGAGGCAGCTCGCCGCCGCGACCGGGTGAGCTGTCGCTCGCGCATCACGGCGTGCTGTTCCTCGACGAGCTGGCCGAGTATCCACGGCATCTGCTCGAAGGCTTGCGCGAGCCGCTCGAGACCGGCCTGGTATGGATCAGCCGCGCCAACGGATCCGCGTGCTTTCCTGCGCGCGCGCTGCTGGTCGCCGCAATGAACCCGTGCCCTTGCGGATGGCTCGGGCATCCGCGCCGCGGTTGCCGCTGCACGCCGACCGACCTGCAGCGCTACGCCGCGCGCGTCAGCGGCCCGATGCTGGACCGGCTCGATCTGCAGATCGAAGTGCCCGCGCTGACGTCGGCGGAGCTGGTCGCGGCGGCCGCGGCCGAGCCGAGCGCGGCGGTGCGTGAGCGAGTCATCGCCGCGCGCGCCACCCAGCGAGAGCGTGGCCACCTCAATGCGCATCTTCCCGATGGCCGGCTCCGGCCGGCGTGCGGCCTGGATTCCGTGGGTCAGAAGCTCATGGCCGACGCGATCGACCGAGCCGGAATGTCAGCGAGAGGGGTGCATCGCGCGCTGCGCGTGGCGCGGACGATCGCGGACCTCGCCGGGGAGGAGCGGGTGACGGTGATGCGCTTGGCGGAGGCGTTGCAGTACCGAGCTTACGAAGTGAGGCACGTCGTTCGACCGTAGCACTGAGCAGGTCCTGACGGTCCCTATGATCGACTCCGGAGCATCGCTCCACTCATGGCCTCAGGACAGCCCGCGCTTCGTCGAACGTTCCGCGGAAGTAGGCCACGTTATGGAACGCCTCGCGGGCGAGAGCTTCGGCCACGAATCGTGCCGCCGCCGCGTCTCGTCCGATCACGACGAGGCGAGTGTTGTGATCCTCCATCGGCAGCCGGCCATCGTCCTTCGCACGCTTGACCTCGCCGACGTCTTTTCCTTCCAACACCCCGCTCCGCGGAATGCTTCGAGCGTTGGGCAGGGTGCCGGAGCGGAAAGCGTCGAG
>DASTBI010000118.1 GCA_035712145.1 Candidatus Eisenbacteria bacterium
GAACACGGGCGCGCTCGTTTCCGGTCCCGTCAAAGAAGCATCATCTGTCGGTGCAGAGCGATCGGCGACAGCACAGGGTACCCAGCAGTCGCTTGTCGCCGCATGCCCGCCGATCCACCTCCAGGACGTCATCAATGCGATCACGCCGTTCCTAACAGTGAATCAGGACTCTGGCATTGTCGCATTCGATACTACCGCCGCGCTCGCGGCTGGGGTGGATCAGGTGACCATTCAAGTAGGGAAACAAGCTGTCGCGTTCAACAACGAAGTCCTCCGCGAGTCTGCCGCCGGGAGATCTGCTCAGCCTGGGATTCTGGATTGGTTCAGGACCTGGCTCGTTCCCAATGTGAGGGGTGGTGCCAACAGCGATTGCGGCAATTTCTTACGTCCAGTGCCCAACAGCAGACAGCCCTGGAACAATGCAGCTATCTGCGCAGCCACACGTCAGGAGGCTGAGAACGCGCTCACCGCGGCTGGTTATCACGAAGTGCCCTGGGAGTTTGCGGGGAGACAATCAACTGGTAACAACTGGGGAAAGGTTGTGCCTCCGCAAGACGCGCCGTGCAATACTCCTGGCGCATTCCGTCAACATGCGATTCTTGAGCAGGTCGCTTGCTGCTGGACATACCGATGGCAGGAGCTGGAGCCAAATCCTGAACTCAATCCTCAGAACTATCCGAATGGGTTCCCATACCCTTTGTGGCCACTCTACGTGTGGATCTGGCACCGACGTTTCTAACTCTTGTGTTTGAGGTAGTCATGAAGAGACTGCGATGGCGCGCGCTGGTGCTTTGGTATTTTGCTATTGGTGTATTTGTGAGTGCCTATTTGAACTGGACAAGCTATCAGAAGGGGGCGCCTTCAGCTTTCGTTATTCTTGAGCATAGTGCCTCAGAGAGCAGCCTAGTTGCCATTGTAGCTTGGGGCCTCATGGCCGTGCTGTTTTGGCCCATTGTGGTGGTCACGGAGATATGGTGGACGATCAACGGTTGGGGGAAGTGACTGGTGACTGAAGGCTCAGCCGTTTCTGTTTCGGCTTGCGGCAAACGGGCCACGCCCGGCGCCACGAGTCGTGTCTGAGAGACAACCGCAGACGTTGCGTACGGCAAGGGCGGCTGCAGGGCAGGCAAACAGTATCGCCGTTGTTTTCCGCGCGATCAGTTCAGTCATGCGGGGAATGTAGGCCTCGGCGAGATTCGCCTTGTGGGGATGCGATGCTAGAGCACCGAGTTAGGACCTGGCGATTGGCCGTGATGATGGTCGTAGCCGTTGGGGGTAGTCCGATCATTGATGGGCCCGTGAGAGCTGACGAATGGCTTGGGTCAATTGCCACTGGACCTACGGCCCGGACGGGCTCTTGCGCAGTCTGGGACCCCGTTGGGAACCGGGTGGTGATCTTTGGTGGATTGGATGAGTCCGGTTCGCCACAAAGTGACGTGTGGGCCTTCAGTGCCATTACAGAGACATGGACGCAGTTATCTACCTCCGGTTCAGCGCCGGTTCCTCGGTCGCAGCATGTTGGGATCTACGATCCCCTGAGGCATCGGCTGGTAGTGCACGGTGGGTGGAATCGAGAAACGAACGAGGATGGAAGCGAGGTGTGGGCACTCACCTTTGGTGGGAGTCCCACGTGGACATTGCTCTCCGCCGCGGGTGGTGGACCACTCCCTAGATATGGGCATGTTGGCGTGTATGACGCTCACCGCGACCGGCTTGTCGTTTTTGGTGGAGACGAACGGGATGCGTTCCGCTCCGGTCTGCGGGATACGTGGGCGTTCTCCTTTGGCACCAACCAGTGGACCATGCTTAAGGACTCGTCCCCTGGGCCCACGACCGGCTGTGCCGCCGTGTACGACCCCGTTCTGCAGAGAATAGTTCGCGTTGGCGGCCGCGAGAACGTGACTGGGTCTTGTGTCGAGAGAGTTTCGACTACGAGTGATTCGACCTACGAGCTAAGACTGAATCCGCTAGGAGCATGGAGCGCTGTGTCAGCATCTGGGGCAACGCCAATCAGGAGTGAAATGGGGGCAGCCAAAGACCACATAGGAAACCGTGTCTTGGTCTTCGGTGGAGTATCACGAAGCGACTGCATCGGCGCCTGCAGTGCGCCGACAGAGACTCGGCTGGGCACTACATTCTACCTATCCCTGGCCGGTACACCGGGATGGAGTTCTCCGTCCATGCCGGAGCCCAGCGCGAGGGGGCATTACGGCGCTGCATACGATTCTGCGGGTCATCGGCTATTCCTGTTTGGTGGCGGAGGGTTCGCTCGGAGTATCGGAGGCAACTGTAATCAAGTGACTCAGACGTGTACGTTCTACGGGGACATCTATTATTTGCGCATCGCCCCAAGCGCAGTCGAAAACCTGAACATCGACATGGCCAGCTCGACGGAGGCATGGCCGATGTGGGCTGCACCAGGCGAAGGGGTCGCGACAGGCGCAGAATACGACCTTCGATACTCAACGTCGCCGATCACGGAGACCAACTTCTCTGGGGCGCTTCAAGCGACCGAAGAGCCCGTTCCTGGATCGCCAGGCAGCTACGAAATGCACGGAGTCTTCGGGCTTCAGCCAAATACCGACTACTGGTTTGCCCTAAAGACGAAAGGTGTGTGTGGCAACTGGTCGCGAATCAGCAATGTGGCCTGGGTTCGAACACTCTCAGTCGGGGGAGGTTGCTGTGGAGTCGGGAAGGCTCCCCCGAGCGCGAGCCGGACTAAGGCCGCGCTTGGCATGCCGTCCCCCACATTGGTTGGTACCAATGTCCTGGATCAGTCGAGCGCCGCAGGGACGGCTGCATTGGTAGCAGAGCTAACTGCAGCTACGGGCTCTTCGACCGTCCGCACTTACGCCCTTGACGCTGCAGCCGCGGGCGCGGCCATCGGGAGGGAGACTGCCGGCGTTCTGATTCAAACCCCTGATGGATCAAATGGTTGGACCACACGGCTCCGGCTCAATCCTTCAGGTGCGAGCAGTGCGTTCGCCGTAAGGGGCCTGCTGGAAGGCGCTCGCATGGTGTTCAATGGACCCCACGCTCTCAGCTTTGCTCCGAAGTCGACCCACTTCGGTAGGGCAGGTTTGAGACAGGTTGCGGCAGTCTATAGCGCGGTCCATTCCAGGAACGGCGACGTCCGAAGTGCGGTTGATGACAACCAAGGATTTACTGGTGGGCTCTCGACTGGTGATACGTTGACCATTTCCTACTCGCCCGCAGACTCTTCGACTGGAACACGAGATTGGTTCTTGCTCGTTGAGCGTCTCTCGACTCCAGCTGGGGAGAGTGCGCCAGGAGTTCGGGTCCCAGCGCAGGGATCTAACCTCCCCACGGGGTTTGCACTTTCCCAGAACCAACCGAATCCATTTTCTCACCAGACGACCATTCACTTTGAGTTGCCGACTAGGGCCAAGGTGAGGCTTGAGATTTTCGACTTGGCTGGACGACGGGTACGAGTGCTTTCCGACGCGGAGTACCCTCCCGGGTATCACTCGATAGCTTGGGATAAGGCCAATGCGTCCGGAGACCGTGTGGTGCCAGGTGTGTACATTTACCGGCTCACTGCCGGCTCGTTCCGAGATCAGAAGAGGATGACGCTGTTGCCGTGATATGGAACGACGCGTGCGCCAGATCTTGCTGTTGATCTCGGCGGCCGCGAATTCCAAGTCGGCTCCGTAAGATGCCCGCACAGCGTCGATCATGATGGTCTTCGACTGCTGAGTCGTGGTTTGCGCGAGCCTCCGCACCGACTTCCGCTCGAGGGTGTGGCCTGGAGACTTGGACGCGCTAGAGTGAGTTGAGTCCATCCTTCGAGGATCAGCCGATGCGTGTGGCCGCGCTCTACGACATCCACGGCAACCTTCGCGCGCTCGAGGCGGTGCTCGCCGACGTCGTCTCTTCGGGCGTCGATCGCGTCGTGGTCGGTGGCGATACCGTGCCGGGCCCCTGGCCGCGCAAGACGCTGGATCGCCTGCTGGCGCTCGACCTGCCCATCCAGTTCATCCACGGCAACTGCGAGCGCTCGGTGCTCGCCCAGATGGCGGCGTTGACGGGTGCGCCCGTCACCTACTGGGGCACGACCTCGGGCAAGCCGCTCCCGGAGAAGGACCAGGCCATCATGCGCTGGACCGCCGCGCAGCTCGGACCCGACGACGAGCGGTTGTTCGCCGCCTGGCCGCGGACGCTGCGCCTGAGCATCGATGGCCTCGGCGACGTGCTCTTCTGCCACGCCACACCGCGCAGCGAGACCGAGATCTTCACGCGTCTCACGCCCGAGGAGCGGCTGCTCCCGCTCTTCCAGAGCCTCGGGGTCTCGCTCGTGGTCTGCGGGCACACGCACATGCAGTTCGACCGGATGGTCGGGAAGACGCGCGTCGTCAACTCCGGCAGCGTGGGCGCGCCGATCGGCCAGACCGGCGCTTTCTGGACCTTGCTCGGCCCCGGTGTCGAGCATCGGCGCACCCGCTACGACCTCGAGAGGACGGCGGAGGAGATTCGAGGGACGCGCCATCCGCAGGCGGCGGAGCAGGCGAAGAACCTCCTCGATCCACCGAACGAGGAAGAAACGCTGGCATTGTTCGAGTCGTTTGCGGTGAAATGAGGACCCATTCCAAGTCAGGGAGGATTCATGGGCTCAAGGAAGATCTCGATCCGCTACGACGGTCCGTCCGAGAAGCCGATTCGGATCTACTGGTCGGAGACCAACCAGCTGGCCAGCAACCGGCGCTTCGCGAACATCGAGGAGGCCGGGGCCCTCGCGCGGGCGCTGATGACGGAGTGGAATGTGGATCATGAGGTCGAAAACCCGGAATCCTGACCTCGTCCGCCGCGCTTGGCGCGTGAAGCCATAGACGAGCGGGCGGGATCGTGATGACCCCGCCCGCGTCGTTTCGGCCCCCTGCGGTCGGGCCGACTACGATTCCTTGTGCTTGCCCGGCTTGGTCACCTCGCCGATGCGCAGCTTGTCCTTGCCGATCGCGACGTAGACACTCTCCCCGGGCTCGGCGCCCTTGGGCACGAGCTCGAAGCGCACTTCGCCGTCCTCGTCCACGGTCCGCTGCGCGTTGGGCAGCTCCTTCTCGTAGAACGCGACGATCTTGTCCTGGTTCTTCGGATCGATCTTGAACCAGTACGTGATCGACTCGGAGACGTGCTCGTCCAGGCTCTCGCCGTAGTAGTTGCCGCCCATCGCGTCCTCGACTTCCGCACCGGGGAAGATCGGCACCTGGCTGGCATACACGACGTCGAGCTTCTTCCACTGGGCGTAGTGATCCTGGCCGCAGCCCATGATCAGGATGACCACGGCGACCCCCAACCATCGACGATTCATCGTTCCCTCCCGACTGGAAAAGCCTCGGGAAGGTATCGGCGCGGGCGCGCCGTCAATTGACCGCGGACTCGGCCGCCGCGGAAACCCGCGTGGCTCGGGCAATTCGGGCCCGCCGCGCCGTCGGACCGGTTTCCACCAGGAACAGCAGCTCGCGGTTCGTCCCCGGGCCCGGGGTCCCGACCTTGACGCCTTTCGGGTTGTAGATCCCGATTCGATGCCCGACGTAGCGCCGATGGGGAACGGCTCTGCGCGTCACCGGTCCGCGCTCACGCAGAATGGCCTCGATCTGGCCGGGCGTGAGGTAGCCCTCGTCGCTGAACGAGACCAGGATCCAGCGCGCGTCGAGCGCCATCACCACGTCCCGCAGCGCCGGCTCGATCGAGCCGCGCCGGTTGAAGAGGCTGCCGCGCTCGCGCACGTCGCGGCGCTTCATGGCCACGCCGTAGACCTCGGGCTTGTCCCAGCGCACCAGGGACTCCCACACGTGGTAGTTGCCGAGATAGGAGTGCTGATTGTACGGCGGATCGAGGTAGACCAGATCGGCGCGGAAGCTTCCGGCCGCCTCGATCGCTTCGAGGCACGACGCTCCGCCCGGGCCGTCGAGCAGCTCGGGCACCCGCAACCGCAACGGCTGGCACGAGCGCGCCGCCCAGCGCTTGAGGTAGGCCATCTGCACGCCGGTCGTGGAGTCCACACGATCGGCGGCCTCCATCAGGCTGACGATCGCGATGGCTTCGAGCTCGGGCTCGAGGGATAGACACGCGATCCGGTCGCGGATGGCATCCACCCGAGCGCCATTCATGGGCTGCAGGTAGCGAGAACGGACGCAGAAGGTCTCGGTGAACCACCCGGGCTTCCCCGAGAGCTTGTCGAGCTCCTCGATCAGCCGGGTCGCCCGATCCAGCCAGCGCGTCCGATCGGCCTGCACGTAGCACGTGGCGAGTGCCGCGGCGTAGGCATTGTGATCGTTGGCGTGCACGCGATAGCCGCGCCGCTTGAGGGCGTGCGCCACTCGCGACGTGCCGGAGAAGAGGTCGAGCACGGTCCGCACTCCCGGAAGAGGCGCGACCTGATCCAGGATGCGTGGCAGGAGCACGCGCTTGCTGCCGAGGTACTTGATCACCGGGATCCTTCCCGGCCGGGGATGGCTTCCATGCCGGGCGCAGACTAACACGACTTGCTTCGACCCTCCCGAACCTTCGCAAGTGTCCGCTTGTGGGAAACCCTCGTCCCGAAGCCGGTCATCCTGGAGCGATGAACGAGCGACCATCAGCCGCCCCGAGTCATATGTCACAACCACTTGGGATGGTGCGCTCGAGTGGCACGACTCTTCTAGATAGGGCCGATCGGGTTCTTCCGTCTCGAGGAGGCTGCTCTTGGACATTCCGCGCCCCAAGGTGAAGCGCCATCGCACCCGCGTGCTGGTCATCATCGCCACCGCGGTGGTGCTGCTCACCACCCTGGGTCTCTCTCAGCTCAGGCCAGCGTCGCCCGAGATCGAGCGCGCCACGCTCCTGATCGATGCGGTCAAGCGCGGTCCGATGCTTCGCCAGGTGCACGCCAACGGAACGCTGGTGCCGGAGGATCAGCGCTTCGTGTCCGCCCTCACCGCCGGCCGCGTCGACAAGGTGCTGGTGCGGCCCGGCGCGACGGTCGGCGCCGACGACGTGCTGGTCGAGCTCAGCAATCCCGACGTCCAGCTCGAGGCACTCGATTCGGAACGCCAGCTCAAGCTCGCCGAGGCCGATCTCGCGAGCCTCCGCTCCACGCTCGAGACCGCGCGGCTGGCGCAAACGTCCGCGCTCGCGAGCGCGCGCACCGAGAAGCGCGAGGCCGAGCGGGCGGTCGCGGTGGCGGAGCGGCTGGCCAAGGACGGTCTCTCCTCCGCGATGGAAGTCGAGCGCGCGACCGACAGGTTGACCGAGGCCAAGGAGCGCTTCGAAATGGAGGAGAAGCGGCTCGAGCTCGCCAACGAGGCGCTCAAGGCGCAGATCGAGCTGCGCAAGGCCGACGCCGAGCGCCTGCGCGCGATCGCCCGCTTCCAGCAGGAGCGCGTCACGTCGATGCGCGTCAAGGCCGGCGCCGCGGGCCAGGTGCAGCAGCTCGACCTCCAGCCCGGACAATGGGTGCAGTCGGGTCAGCCGCTGGCGCGCGTCGCCACGCCGGATCGGCTGAAAGCCGTGCTCCAGATCCCCGAGTCGCAGGCCCGCGACATCGCGCTCGGCCTCCCGGCCACCATCGACACCCGGAACGGCGTGGTCAAAGGCCGCGTCGTGCGCATCGATCCAGGGGTCCAGAACGGCTCGGTCGCGGTCGACATCGCCTTCGACGGCCCGCTCCCGCGCGGCGCGCGGCCCGACCTGGGAATCGACGGCACGATCGTGATCGAGCGCATCGCCGAAGTGCTCTCGGTGGGCCGTCCCGCGCTGGGCGGGAGCGAGACCACCCTGCGGCTCTTCCGGCTCGAGCCCGACGGGCACACCGCGGTGCGGGTGCCGGTCCAGCTCGGCCGAGCTTCGTTCGACGCCGTGGAAATCCTCGCCGGGTTGCGCGAGGGCGACCGCGTGATTCTTTCCGAGATGTCTCGTTGGGACCACACCGACCGGGTGAGGCTCCGCTGATTCCGCCTCATGAACGAACCGAAGGAGAATCCATGACCGTCCTGTCCGCCGAGCGCACGTCCGCGAATGCCTCCCATGAGGCGAGCGAGACCAACGGGAAAGGCCTGCTCCGCCTGGACGGCGTGACCAAGGTCTTCACCACGGAAGAAGTGGAGACGCACGCCCTGTCCGGCGTCCATCTCAGGATCCAGCGCAACGAGTTCGTTTCGATCACCGGTCCGAGCGGATGCGGCAAGTCGACGCTCCTGTCGATCCTCGGATTGCTCGACTCGCCGAGCGATGGGCATTACTGGCTGGACAGCCGCGCGGTGCACGAGCTGGAAGCGGCCGAGCGGGCGCGGATCCGCAACCGTCAGATCGGTTTCATCTTCCAGAGCTTCAACCTCATCGGTGACCTGACCGTGGCCGAGAACGTGGAGCTGCCGCTCACCTACCGCGGCATGGCCGGTGAGGATCGCAAGCGCCGGGTCACGCAGGCGCTCGAGCGTGTGAGCATGTCGCATCGCGTCAACCATCTGCCGAGCCAGCTCTCGGGCGGCCAGCAGCAGCGCGTCGCGGTGGCGCGCGCGCTCGCGGGAGATCCGCTCATCCTGCTCGCCGACGAGCCGACCGGGAACCTCGACTCCGCGAACGGCGAAGCGGTGATGGAGCTGCTGCGTGACCTGCACCGAAGCGGCACCACGATCTGCATGGTGACCCACGATCCGCGCTTCGCGCGCTACGCGCAGCGCTCGATCCACCTCTTCGACGGGCGTGTGGTCGACGACCGGGAGGCGGAGTGATGGACTCCCTGTTGCAGGACATCCGGGTCGGCTGGCGCTCGCTGTGGCGCGCGCCCGCGTTCGCCTGCGTCGTGATCCTGATCCTCGGTCTCGGGATCGGGGCCAACACCATGATCTTCAACATCGCGAACGCGTTCCTGTTCCGGCCCTGGCCGTACATGGACTTCCAGAAGAACGCGGTGATTTACGGCGTGGATCCCGCGCACGATGAGAAGGGCCTGGAGCTCAGCTTCCCCGATTTCGTCGATGTGCGCGCGCGCTCG
Organism: Candidatus Eisenbacteria bacterium; assembly: GCA_035712145.1. NCBI lineage: Bacteria > Candidatus Eiseniibacteriota > Candidatus Eiseniibacteriota bacterium. Next base: position 8,993 of record DASTBI010000118.1, read on the forward strand.
AAGTCCTTCGAGCGCATCGCCTGTTACACCGAGACCCAGGCCTACATGACGCTCGGCAAGGAGCCGGAGCGTTTCGACGCCACCTGGGTCACGCCCGGACTGTTCGCGATCTACGGGGCCACGCCTCAGCTCGGTCGTGAGTTCCTTCCGGAGGAAGAGGTAAAGAGTCGCGCGCTGACGGTCATCATGCTCAGCGATCGCATCTGGAGAGAGCGCTTCGGCGCCGATCCCAAGATCCTGGGCCGCACCGTCAAGATGAACGGCCGCATCCGACGCATCGTCGGCATCGCGCCGCCGGAGTTCCGCTTCCCCGAGACCGCCGACTTCTTCATTCCGAACTACTTCGAGCCGCATGAGGAGTCCCGGGCGGCGCGCTATCTGGACGTCGTCGGGCGCCTGAAGCCCGGCGTCAGCTTCAAGCAGGCCAACGCCGAGATCGCCGCGATCGGGGCCGATCTGGCGAAGCAGTACCCGAACAGCAACAAGGGCACGACGCTGCGGGTCGCCACTTACCGCGAGGCGGCAGCCGAGGACATCGGACCGATGATCGCGGTGATGATGGCTGCGGTCGGCTTCGTGCTCTTGATCGTGTGCGCCAACGTCGCCAACCTGCTGCTGGCACGGGGTGCGGGCCGCCGCCGCGAGGTCGCGCTGCGCTTCGCCCTTGGCGCCACGCGCGGGCGCATCGTTCGCCAGCTCCTGACCGAGAGCCTGATCCTCTCCGTGCTGGGTGGGGCGCTGGGCCTGCTGCTCGCGGTCTGGGGCCGCGACCTGGTACTGGGCTCGATCCCGGTCGAGCTGCCGTTCTGGATGAAGTTCGACACCGACCTCAACACCATCGTCTTCATGCTCGGCGTGTCGATGCTGGCGGCCGTGCTCTCCGGGTTCACGCCGGCTCTTCAGACCTCGCACGTCGACGTTCACGAAGCGCTCAAGGACGGTGGCCAGCATGGGAGCACGAGCCGCAGCGGCCGGCGTCTGCGCAGCGCGCTGGTGGTCGCCGAGATCTCGCTGGCCTTGGTGCTCCTGGCCGGGGCGGGTCTCATGATCCGCAGCTTCCTTCATCAGGTGGAGCAGAAGAACACCATCCAGGGGAAGGGGGTGCTGACCGCTGCCTTCACCATGCCGATCGCCGTCTATCCCAACAACGCCGCCAAGCTCGCGTTCATGGACCGGGTGATGCCGGCGCTGGCCGCACTCCCGGGCGTTCGTTCGATCAGCACGACGCAGATCCTGCCGCTCAACCGGGGAGCCTGGAGCCGCCTGGTGTGGTTCGAGGGCGATCCTGAAGGGGCCGACGCCCCGCGCCGCCCGGTGTTCTGGAGCGTGGTGCGACCCGGCTACTTCTCGACCATGGGCATTCCGATGCGCAAGGGCCGCGACTTCAACGCGCAAGACGACACGGCATCGACCAAGGTGGTCATCGTGAGCCAGACCGCCGCCCGCACGCTATGGCCCAACAAGGAGGCGATCGGTCAGCGCTTCAAGTGGGCCGTGGACGACACCATGGGGTGGAAGACGGTGGTCGGCGTGGTGGGGGACGTCACCCAGCACATCGAGGGCAAGAAGCCGCCCTGCCACGTCTACACGCCGCACCAGCAGGAGCCGCTCCAGACCGTGACCATCGTCGCCAAGTACGACGGCGATGCCGCGGCCATGACGGCCGCCATGCGCCGGGTGGTTCAGTCCCAGGATGCGGACATGCCGCTCTACGACGTCCGAACGATGGAAGAAGCGATTCATCGCGCGCTGTGGGAGAACCGAATTTGGGCCAGCCTCATGACCGTGTTCGCCTCGCTGGCGCTGATCATCGCCGCGGTCGGCATCTACGGCGTCATGGCCTACAGCGTCGCCCAGCGCACGCAGGAGATCGGCATCCGTATGGCGCTCGGCGCCGCGCGGAACGACGTGCTGCGCCTGGTGGTCACCCAGGCGATGCGCCTCACGGTGATCGGCGTGGGAATCGGGCTGGCCGGCGCCTACGCGGTCACCCGGCTCATGGCCAGCGTCCTGTTCGGCGTCAGCGCGACCGACCCGCCGACCTTCATCGGCGTCACCGTGATCCTCGGGCTCAGCGCGGTGATTGCCGCGTGGCTGCCGGCCGAGCGCGCGACGAGGGTCGATCCCATGGTCGCGCTGCGCAGCGAGTAGGGGATCGTCATGGACACCTTGATGTGGGATCTGCGGCAGGGGTGGCGCTCGCTCCTTCGCACGCCCGGTTTCAGCTTCATCGCCGTTTTGACGCTGGCGCTCGGCATCGGAGCCAACACCGCGATCTTCAGTCTGCTGGACGAGGTGTTCCTCCGCCCGCTCCCGGTCCGCGAGCCGCGCGAGCTGGCCCAGGTGTTCGTGCATGCCGACGACGACCGCTCGGACTTCTCCTACCCGGAGTTCCAGGATCTCGTCCAAGGAGCTCCGGCGCGACCTGCGATGGCGAGCGCGGTCACGTGGTGCGCGCTCAGCGTGGGCGACCAGTCGGTTCATGCCTACGGGCAGCAGATCTCGGGCAACACCTTTGGCCTGTTGGGAGTGCCGATGTTCGCGGGCCGTCCGATCACCGAGGCCGACGACCGCGAGGGCGCCGCGCCGGTCGTCGTCCTGAGCTATGACGTGTGGCTCTCGCGCTTCGGCAGCGACCGCGGAGTGATCGGCAAGCCGGTGCGGCTCGACGATGTGACGGCCACGGTCGTGGGGATCGCAGCCCCGAGCTTCCGGGGCACGCTGCGCGGCTTCCCCACATCGTTCTGGGTGCCGATCCACATGGCGCCCGCCATCATGCAGGAGCCGGAAGCGTTGCGAAGCCGCAACATGAGCTGGATGACCGTGTTCACTCGTGTGCCGCCTCGCGAGTGGGCTTCGGCGCGCGCCGAGTTCCAGCGCGGGCTGGACATGGGCGATCCTTCGGCGCCTCACAGGCGCGCGATCGTGCTGCGCCCGGCCGGTCGCGGCGATCTCTCGCTGCTCGAAGGCCCGGGACATCTCAGCCGGCTGCTCATGGCTCTGGTCCTGGTGCTGCTCACCATCGCGTGTGCCAACGTCGCCGGGCTGCTCCTCGCCCGCACCGAAGCAAGGCGGCGCGAGATCGCGATTCGCCTGGCGCTCGGCAGCAGCGCGGCCCGTCTAGGGCGGCAGTTCCTGATCGAGAGCCTGCTGATCTCGTTCACCGGCGGGGCGCTCGGCCTTCTGGTCGCCACGTGGACCACGCAACTGCTCTCGGCCTTCCGGCCCGCGTCCTTCTTTCCCATCGAGCTGGCGTACCGGCTCGACGGCCGCGTCCTGCTCTTCACCGTGGCGGTGACGCTCGTGACGGGCATCGCTTTCGGGCTCGCTCCGGCGCTTCAGGCGCGCGGCACCGACCTGCTTCAGGCGCTCAAGCGCGACGCCGGGTCGGGCTGGTGGAGCCGCCGTCGCTTCGATCCGCGACGCGTGCTGGTGGGCGCTCAGGTCGCTCTCTCGGTGGTGCTGCTGACGGCGGCGGGCCTGTTCCTGCGCACGCTGTGGAACGAGCGCTCGGTGCCGCTCGGCTTCGAAACCAGGGATCGCGTCGCCGTGTCCATCAATCTGGGCGCCACGGGCTACGACCGAGCGCGCGCCGCGCTGTTCTATCAGCAGCTCATGGAGCGCGTGCGCGCGCTCCCGGGTGTTCGGTCGGCGACGCTGACCCAGTTCCTGCCGGTTTCGCGGGGAGGAAGCTCGTGGGGCTTCGCCGCCGGCGATCTGCCCATGCCCAACTCGCCGGCCATCAACATCGACATCAACGGCACCGGCACCGACTATTTCCGCACGCTGGGAATCCCGCTGGTGCGAGGTCGCGAGCTGACCGCCGCAGAGACGTTCGCCGGCGAGCGCACGTTCAAGGCGGTGATCAACCGCACGCTCGCCGAGAAGCTGTGGCCAGGACAGGACCCGCTGGGAAAGATGCTGCCCCTGCTGGGTACGGAGCGTCCGCCATTCGAGATCGTGGGGCTGGTCGGCAACGCACGCTACAGGGACTTGCGCGGCGCGGCCCGCCCGTACCTCTACATGTCGGCCCCCGTCGCCCAGAGCATCAACCTGGTCCTGATCGCTCACATGGCGCCAGGAGCCGGCAACCCGATCGGGGCGATCGGGACCCTGGTGAGCGAGCTCGATTCGCGGGTCGCCCTGTTCGAGCCAACCACGCTCGAGAGCCACGTGGCGCAGGCCATGGTCGAATCGCGCTTCGGCGCCACGTTGATGGGCGCTTTCGGTCTGCTGGCCGCCGCGCTCACGGCGCTCGGGCTCTACGGGCTGCTGGCGTTCGCGGTCACCCGCCGCACGCGCGAGATCGGGTTGCGCCTCGCGTTCGGCGCCACGCCCTCTCGCGTGCTCCGCATGATCGTCTCCGAGAGCTTCGCGATCTCGGTTCCGGGACTCCTGGCCGGGCTGGCTCTGGCGCTCGGGCTCTCGCGGCTGATCGGGCACCTGCTCTACGGCGTGTCGGCCACCGACCCGTGGACCTACGGCGCGATGCTGGCGTTGATGACGCTCGCGCTGCTCGCCGCGGCGCTGCTTCCCGGGGCGCGCGCCGCGCGGCTCGAGCCCATGGCCGCGCTGCGGGAGGAGTGAGATGGACCGTCGCGATCCCATGGTCCGGCTCGAGAACGTCGAGCGACAGTTCGAGCAAGGCGCCGCGTCGTTCTTCGCGCTGCGCCGGCTGAGCCTCGAGGTCGGTCGCGGCGAGTGGCTCTCGGTGATGGGCCCGTCGGGCGCCGGCAAGTCGACCCTGCTGGCGATCCTCGGGCTCCAGGACACCGGCTGGACGGGCGGGTACTGGCTCAAGGGTGAGGCGGTTCACCAGCTGCCGCTCGATGCGCGCGCGCGATTGCGCGCGGAACGCATCGGCTTCGTCTTTCAGAGCTATCACCTGCTCGATGATCTCACCGTGTACGAGAACCTGGAGGTGCCGCTCGCGTACCGGGATCTGTCGCGATCGGAGCGTGCGGCGCGGGTCGCGCATGCGCTCGACCGCTTCGGATTGGCCGCGCGTCGCGACCTTCGCCCCAACCAGCTCTCGGGCGGCCAGCAACAGCTGGTCGCAGTCGCTCGCGCCCTGGTCGGCGGGCCGAGCCTGCTGCTCGCCGACGAGCCCACCGGCAGCCTCCATTCGGATCAGGCCCATGAAGTGATGCAGCTCTTTCGCCGCCTTCACGAGGAAGGCACGACCATCGTGCAGGTGACGCACTCGCGGGAAGTCGCCGCCTGGAGCGAGCGCGTCGTGACGCTTCGCGATGGCTGGATCGTCGACGAGCCGGCGAGTCGCGGAACCTCGCCGGCGACCGCAACGTCTCATTCATGATCGGACCGGGTTTCAAAGGAGAATCCTCATGACTCGTTCTCTCGGCAGTCGGTGGACACCGCGAGCGCTGCTCGCGATGGCGGCCTTGATGCTCGCGAGCGGCTTCGCGGTCCCCAGCGCGATGGCCTGCCGCACGAAGACGGATGGGGCGGCGGTCGAGATCGTTCGACGTGGGCGCGTGATCGAGATTCGTGTGCCCGAGTACGGAAACCGGGTGGTCTGGAGGCAGGTGATCGACGACGACGATCCGATCGCGATCCGCGAGATCATTCGCGACGTGAAGCGCGACGTGGTGCGAGACGTCCGCCGCCAGCGCGTGCGCGTCATCGTCGCCCGGGATGATTTGCGCGAAGCGGTTCGTCGGATCCTGGATCGGGTACGAGAGATCCGTCTCGGCTTCGAGGACGACGTCATCTAGCCGGCCTGAGGATCCAGGCGTGCCCCTCCACTCCGGCCGGCTTTCTCGCCGGCGACGGAGCCTCTAATCTCCGTGCCGCCATGACGGAAGGCGAGACCACCCGCATCCTGGTCGCCGACGACGACGGCGACGTCCTTCACGCCCTCAGGCTCCTGCTCACGGGCGAAGGCTACGAGGTCGAGACCGCGACCTCGCCGGCCGGGGTGATGGCGCTGGTCGAATCGACCGACTTCGACGCCGCCCTGCTGGATCTGAATTACGCGCGCGACACCACCTCGGGCCGCGAAGGCATCGAGCTCGTCGCGCGGCTTCGAGCACTCGACTCCACGCTGCCGGTGATCGTGATGACCGCGTGGAGCAGCGTCGAAGGGGCGGTCGCGGCAGTGAGGAGCGGCGCCCGCGACTACATCGAGAAGCCCTGGAACAACGGCCGCCTGCTCGCCACGCTGCAGAGCCAGCTCGAGCTGTCGCGCGCGCTGCGCCGCGGCCGGCGGCTCGAGCTCGAGAACCGATTGCTGCGCCGCGACGGCGCGCCTCGCATGATCGCCGAGGCGCCGGTGATGCGCACGGTCCTCGAGCTGGTGGCCCGGGTCGGGCCAAGCGACGCCAACGTGCTCGTGACCGGCGAGCACGGCACCGGCAAGGAGCTGGTGGCGCGCATCCTTCACGCCGCGTCGACCCGGGCCGCGCGCGCCATGGTCACGGTCAACGTCGGCGGCCTCTCGGAAGGCGTGTTCGAGAGCGAGCTCTTCGGGCACGAGCGCGGCGCCTTCACCGGCGCGCGCGCCGAACGCGTGGGCCGCTTCGAGCTGGCCGACGGCGGCACCCTCTTCCTGGACGAGATCGCCAACGTTCCGCTCGCCCAGCAGGCCAAGCTGCTGCGCGTCCTCCAGACCGGCGAGTTCGAGCGCGTGGGCAGCTCGCGCACGCGCCGGGTCTCGGTGCGGCTGGTTTCGGCCACCAACGCCGATCTCCACGCCGAGGTCGCGGCCGGGCGCTTCCGCGAGGATCTGCTGTTTCGCATCAACACCGTCGAGATCCGGCTGCCGCCGCTGCGCGATCGCCGCGAGGACATTCCGCTGCTGGCCGCCGAGTTCCTGCACCGCCACGCGCGACGCTACGGCAAGGACCTCGAGGGCTTCGATCCCGAAGCGATGCAGGCGCTGCTCCAGCATCCCTGGCCCGGCAACGTGCGCGAGCTCGAGCATGCCATCGAGCGCGCGGTGCTGCTGGCGCCGGGCCCGCAGGTCGGCAGCTCCGACATCGGTCTCAGCCTGCGGGAGGCGGCCGGCGCGCAGGCTTTCGAGAAACTGACGCTGGACGAGGTCGAGCGCGAGCTGATCCGGCGCGCGCTCAAGCGGCACGACGGCAACGTGAGCGAAGCCGCGAAGAGCCTCGGGCTCTCGCGCAGCGCCCTCTATCGACGGCTCGAGCGCCACGGCCTGTGAGCGCCACGCGGCGTTCGCAGAGGCGGCGTGGCCTGAGCTACGAGGCCCGGCTGACGTGGCTGGCCCTGGCCTCCGGAGCGCCGGCGGTGCTCACCTCCTTGATCTTCCTGTGGGCCACGCCTCATTCGGGGCGTGTGCGGATCACGCTCACGGTGGTCATCGTCCTCACCTGGATCGGGGTCACGTCGGTGCTGCGCGAGCGCGTCGTGCGCCCGCTCCAGACGCTCTCCAACCTGCTGGCCGCGCTGCGTGAAAGCGATTACTCGATCCGGGCGCGTGGGGCTGCGACCTCGAGCCCGCTCGGTCTCGCGTTCCACGAGGTGAACGCGCTCGCGGAGACGCTGCGCAAGCAGCGCCTCGACGCGCGCGAGGCCACGACGCTCCTGCGGCGCGTCATGGAGGAGATCGACGTCGCGATCTTCGCCTTCGACGACGGGGGCCGTCTGCGGCTGATCAACGGACGAGGGGAATCGCTGCTCGGGCTCCCGGCGGAGCGCGCGCTGGGCGCCGACGCGGCGGCCCTGGGATTGGCCTCTGCGCTTGTTGGCGAAACGCCACGCCTCATCGAGCTCGCGCTTAAAGGCCACGCCGGGCGATGGGAAGTGCGTCGCGGCAGCTACCGCTGGGAAGGCCGGCCTCACGAGCTCCTCGTCCTCTCCGACCTGACGCACTCGCTGCGCGAGGAAGAGCGCCTGGCCTGGCAGCGTCTGATCCGGGTGCTGAGCCACGAGATCAACAACTCGCTGGCGCCGATCCAGTCGATCGCCTCGAGCCTGCAGACGCGCATCGCCCGGGCCGCGCTCAATCCAGGCGATACGCGCGAGATGACCGAAGGCCTTTCGGTGATCGAGACCCGCTCGGAGGCGCTCGGGCGCTTCCTCCATGCCTACGCCAGGCTCGCGCGCCTGCCTCGCCCCAAGCCGCGGCCGCTCGATGTGGGCGCGTGGATCCGCCGCGCGGTGTCGCTCGAGACCCGAATGCCGGTCGACGTGAACGGCGGGCCTGGCGCCACGCTGAACGCCGACGGCGACCAGATGGAGGCCCTGCTCACCAACCTGGTTCGCAACGCGGCGGACGCGGCGCTCCAGACCCAGGGCGGCGCCCGCGTCTCCTGGAAGACCTCCGGGGGGTGGCTCACCGTGCTGGTCGAGGACGATGGGCCGGGGCTCGCGGACACCAGCAACCTGTTCGTGCCCTTTTTCACCACGAAGCCCGGCGGGACCGGCATCGGGCTGACGCTGTGCCGCCAGATCGCCGAGGCCCACGGCGGCTCGGTCTCGCTATCCAACCGGGCACGGGCCCGTGGATGTGTGGCCACCGTGCGGCTCCCCCTGCAGGGACCACGCGCTTGAGGCGTCTTTGCTTGCCGCGCAGAGCACGGGTTGGGCAAACTCCTCTTGTGCTCTCCAGGCTCATGGTCGTCATGGGGTTTACCGGCGCGGCTCTGGCGCTGGCGCCCGCTGCCTTCGCCGCGGTCGTCCCCCCCGACACCTCGACCACCACCGTGGTCCTGGTGAGGCATGCCGAGAAGGACACCCACTTCGTCGGCGCCGACCAGCCGCTCAACGCCGCCGGTGTGCTGCGGGCCCGCGAGCTCTCGCGCGCGCTCGGTGACGTGAGGTTCTCGGCGATCTACGTGACCCCGTGGGTGCGGAGCCGCAAGACCGCAGAGCCGCTGGCCCAGCGCCTGGGAGACAGCCTCATCATGACGGTCGACGCCATCGACGGAACGGTGCGCGGCATTCGCCAGCATCCGGGGGGGAACGTGCTCGTGGTCGGTCACAGCAACACGATTCCGCAGATCATGGCCGCGCTCACCGGTCAGCCCGACCTCGCGAAGCTCATGGTCGGCTACGACGACCTCTTCGTCCTCACGCTGCCCCGCGGCCTGCCGCCGCGGGTCCTCCATCTCCACTATGGCGCTCCGAGCGCCTTCGTGCGTTGACGGCCGCGGCCGCGCCACGCTCCCGGCCCGGCGGGCTCACCCCCGAGCGCTGGCTTCTGCTGATGCTGGTCTTCGTTCCGCTCGCGCCGCTCGCCGAGTGGCTCCACTGGGGTCCGCTCTGGGTCTTCGCCTTCGCCGGGCTCGCCATCATTCCGCTGGCGGGTCTGATGGGGGAGGCGACCGAGCACCTGGCCTCACGCCTCGGCGCCGGCATCGGCGGACTGCTGAACGCGACCTTCGGCAACGCGGCCGAGCTGATCATCGCCGTGCTCGCGTTGCGGCGTGGCCTCTACGACGTGGTCCAGGCGAGCCTCACCGGCTCGATCATCGGCAACAGCCTGCTGGTGCTGGGGCTCGCCGTGCTGCTCGGAGGCCTGCGGCGCGAGCGCCAGACCTTCGACCGCTCGGCCGCCGCGGTGGGATCGACGCTGCTCGCGCTCGCGGCGATCGGCCTGGTGATTCCTGCGGTCTTCCACTGGACCGCCGAGGCCGCGGTGGCGCGCCACGCCCTGACCCCGGAGCGCGAGGCGGCGCTCGAGCGCGGGCTCTCGCTGGAGATCGCGATCGTCCTCTTCACCGTCTACGCGCTGAGCCTCTGGTTCAGCCTCCGCACCCACAAGCATCTCTATGCCGGTCAGGACCATGCGGGCTCACACGAGCCGGCGCCGAAAGGGTCGCGCCCTCTTCTCACGCTGCTGGTGGCCACCGCGCTCGTGGCCTGGATGAGCGAGCTGCTGGTGGGTGTGGTCGACGAGGCGTCCCACCAGCTCGGCCTCACTCAGGTGTTCGTCGGCGTGATCGTGGTCGCCGTGATTGGCAATGCCGCCGAGCACTCCACCGCCGTGCTGGTGGCCATGAAGAACAAGATGGATCTGGCCATGAACATCGCGGTCGGATCGAGCATCCAGATCGCCTTGTTCGTGGCGCCCGTGCTGGTCTTCTTGTCCTACTTCATCGGGCCCTCGCCGATGAATTTGAGATTCACCCCTTTCGAGGTGCTCGCCGTGGGCCTGTCCGTGGCCGTGGTCAACATGGTGGCCCAGGACGGGGAGTCCAACTGGCTCGAGGGCGTCCTGTTGCTGGCGGTCTACCTGGTGCTGGGGATCGCGTTCTTCTTCCTGCCATGATTGCCCGCGGCTCGGCACCACCCGCTCGTCCGCGCCTGCGCGCGATCCTCGGGCTTGCCGTGCTGCCTTGCCTCGGGGGCGCGACCATCGGCCATGCGGCACCGATACCGCCGATCCGCAACCTGGCGATGATCGAGTTCGTGGATTCGCCGCCCACCGGTCTCACGGTCTCGGGCGGCCTGCTCGGCGTGCCCGACTCGGCCGGCGTGTTCCCGACGCCCTACAAGAGATTCGATCCCGTGAGCGGCAACTTCGCGGATCCCGGCCGCGTCGCCGGGGACGCTCTGGTGTTCACCAATCTTCGTCCCGGCAGCTACCGGCTGGCCCTGGTCTTCCTCAGCGAATCCAGGATCGCGAGCAAGCTGCTGCCGAAGCACGGCGAGAAGTTCGAGGACCGCTGCATGGTCTATTCCGACACCATCCCCGAGCTCACGTTCACGATTGCAGACCGGGAGGTGCGCTATCTTGGCCGCGTGATTCGCAGGATGCTGCCCTCGCTCGCCGGCGAACCGGAAGATCTGTGGAAGTCCTGGATCGACTGGACGCCCGGGGAGGAGCGCAGAGTGGTGAAGTCGCTGGTCAAGCGCAAGGACATGGCGCCGTGGCAGGACCTGATCGGCGCACGCCTCGCCATCCTCGATTCCACATCGGCCAAGGTCCGGTGAAGGAGCAACTCATGTACGACCGACGGAAATTCTCCAGGATTTTCGCGGCATTGGCACTGGCCTCTCCAGCATCGACATTCGCCGAGCCCGCCTTCGAACACGATCCCGCGCAGAAGGCGCTGATCGTGGTCGACGCGCGCGTACAGCGAAAGTCGCTGGTGGGGGGCCAGGGGTCGCCGATCATCGCCGGCACCTTGCGTGTTCGCACGCCGGGCGTGCGGAAGCCACCCGACGTCCCGGCCCGTGCGGTGGGCGACGTCCTCGTGTTCGCCGTGGAGCCCGGACGGTACCGGCCTGGATCGGTCACTGCCCGCACGCCGAAGATGCAGGTCGGGACCGGCACCGTCGATCTCGAGATCCCGCTTCCCAAGGATTCCCTGCGCGCCATGGAGCACACGGTCAAGGCCGGGGCCGTGGTCTACGTGGGACGGATCGAGATCACGACCATTCCGCGCGCCTTCCGGTACAACGAGTACCGTTTCGTGCTGGCAAAGGATGCCGATCGGGAGCGCGAAGTCTGGGAACGGCTGCTCGCCAAGGGAAACCCCGGAGCCTGGGAGCAGGTGATCCAGAGCCATCTCGACGCGATGACGGCGCTCTCCGACTCGATGGGTTCGATGGCCGACTCGCTGCCGCTCGTTCCGTACGCGGCCGACAGCACGCGCTGAACGGAGTGCTCGGACCGAGCGGCTTCTGTTAGCATCTGGGTCTTCGAGGAGGATCATCCGATGGCCCTGATCGAACGGTCGTCCAAAGTGAACGAGCTGCTGCGGCGTCTCGACGAGGCGGTGGACACCCGTGATTCGGAGGCCGTCTGCCGCAACGTCAAGCATGTCCTCCAGGACGTGGTGAAGAGTGGTGAGGAGTTTCTCGACGCGCCTTTCCTGGTTCCGGCTCCGGACCGTTACGCCCGCCGTCTGCTGCATCGCGACCCGCGTGGCCGATACACCGCCGTCATCATGGTTTGGGACCAGGGTCAGGGCACTCCGCTCCACGATCATGCAGGGATGTGGTGCGTCGAGTGTGTCTATCGAGGCCGCATCCGGGTGACTTCGTTCGACCTCGAGACCGACCCCGAAGCCGAGCGCCTGCAGTTCACTCCGGAAAGCGTGGTGCTGGCCGGAAAGGGCGAGGCCGGGCATCTGATTCCGCCCTTCGAATACCACATGATCGAGAATCCGGACGCGACGCCCGCGATCACGATCCACGTCTATGGCGGCGAGATGACGCAATGCAACGCCTTCTTCCCGCTCGACGGCGGCGGCTACCGGCGCGAGGCGCGCACACTCAGCTACACGGCTTGACGGCTTGAAGGCCGAAAGCTCCCTCCTTCCCGGTCTCCTTCTCGTGGCGCTGCTCGGCAGCGCCGCGTTCCTGCTCGCCGAGCTGCCCTGGGTCCGCGATCGCCTCCATCTGAGCGCGCTGCTCATCGTCATTCTTCTCGGCATGGCCTGGCGATCGGTGAGGCCCGTGCCGACCAGGACCATTCCCGGCGTCCGCTTCGCGCAGCGGCCGGTGCTGCGCTGGGCGGTCGCCGGTCTCGGCTTCCGGCTGAGCCTCGGCGAGCTGTGGCGCATCGGCGGTCCGGCGCTCGGGGTGGTGGTGATCTCGACCTTCGCGGCGCTGCTCTTCGGCTGGTGGATCGCGCGGCGCCTCGGGCTGGGCGAGAAGCTGTCGCTGCTGCTCGGCGTGGGCGGAGCGATCTGCGGCGCCTCGGCGATCGTGGCGGCCGACTCGGTGGTGCAGGCCGAGCGCCGCGATACCGCGCTGGCGCTCGGCATCATCACGCTGCTCGGCACGATCGGAATTCTTCTCTATCCGGCGCTCCACCATGCGCTGGGGCTTCCCGAGTTCGTCTACGGAGTGTGGGACGGCGCGAGCCTCCACGAGATGGCGCAGGTCGTGGCGGCCGGCTTCGGCGTCAGCGATGAAGCGGCGCGCGTCGCGACCGTGGTCAAGCTCGCCCGCATCGCCCTCCTCGCCCCGGTGGTCCTGGGCCTGGCCTGGCTGCTGCGCCGTCGGCAGGAAGGCGTGGGCCGCGCCGTGGTGGCGCCGGTGCCGTGGTTCCTGGTCCTGTTCGTCGTGTTCGCCGCGATCAACTCGACCGGATGGATCCCGGCGTCGTGGTCGAGCGTGATTCGCCGCGTCGATCTCTGGCTGCTGGCGATCGGCATGGCGGGCGTGGGGCTCCAGATCGGACTGGCCGACATTCGCAGCGCAGGCTGGAAGCCGCTGCTCGCGGGAACGCTCCAATGGGCGTTCCTGTCGGTAGGCTCTCTGCTTCTCGCCCGCTGGCTTTGCGCATGAAGCGGCGAGCGGCCACGCCTTCGCGCGGCGCCGCGAAGGCCGCGCCGAGTCCCGCGCAGGAGCCGGGGCTTCCACTCACGCATCCCGCGTTGATGCTCACGCTGCTGGCCGCCGCGGTCTGCGCCGTGATCTCGTCCAGCTACCGGCTCTACGACACCGATCTCTGGTCCCTGCTCGCGGTCGGCCGCGCGATCGACGGTGGCGGGATTCCGCGAGCCGACGCCTGGACCTGGACGTCCTTCGGCGAGCCGGTCTTCGTGTCGTCGTGGCTCTTTCGCGCCCTCATCTGGAAGCTGTGGTCGGCCGGCGACCTGTGGGCGATGTTCGCCTGGCGCTGGGCCTCGACGCTCGCCGTCTTCGCGCTCGCTTACGCGACCGCGCGGAGGCTCGGGGCGCGCTCGTTGAGCGCGGTGCTGGTCATGGTCGCCGCCACCCTTCTCTACAGGATCCGCACCGACGTGCGCCCGGAGACGCTGGCGGCGCTGCTGCTCGCGCTCGAGGTGTGGATCCTGGAGCGCGATCGCGGCGCCAGAAGCCCCACACGCACCACGTGGTGGATCCCGGTGATCACCTGCGCATGGGCCAACGTCCACATCAGCTGGTACCTGGGACTTCTGCTGCTCGCCCTCCACGTCGTCGATCGCCTGGTCCGCAAGGATCGCTCGCGCGCGCGACGCCTGGCGCTCATCGCCGTGCTCTCGGCCGGCGCGCTGCTGCTCAACCCGTACGGATTCGAGGCCGTGGCCCGGCCCTTCCGCTTCGCGCTCGAATGGCGCAACGATCCGATGTTCGCGGCCATCGCGGAGCTCACCCCGCTGTCGTTTTCCGAGGCGATGCGCCATGGCTTGTTCGCCTGGCCGCTGCTGATCCTGTGGCGCGCGCGCCGGCATGGATGGGACGTGGTCGAGTGTGGCGCGTGCCTGGCCTTCACGGCGCTCGCGATCACTTCCCGGCGCGGCATCGCCGCCTACGCCGTGGTGGCCGCGCCGTTCGTGGCCCGAGGCCTCCAGAGTCTGATCGCCGAGCGCCGCTGGCCGGTTCCCTCGCTGCCGGTCGCCGCGCGCGGAGCGCTCACGGCCGCCGCCTCGGTCCTGATGTGCATTCCGGCGTGGACGCACCCGCTCCTGCCGCTCGGCATCGGCATCAAGTCCCGTTCGATCCCGAAGGGCGCGGCCGACTTCATGGCCACGCACCGCTTCGCCGGGCGAGGCTTCAACCACTTCCATCTGGGCGGCTACCTGGCGTATCGGTTCTGGGGAGACGCCGGGCGGCTGCCGTTCATGAGCACCCAGCCCGAGCTGGCCCGGCCCCTGGACCGACGGCTCTACGTGGATGCGCTCACTCGTCCGGAAGGCTGGCGCGCCATCCAGGATCACTATCGGTTCGACTGGGCGTTGCTCGAGCGCGAGCAGGTAGGCGACGATCACCTGCTCGACTTCATCGATCGCGACAGCGCGTGGACCATGGTGTTCTCCGACGACGCCGCAGAGATCCTGGTGCGCCGCGACGGGGCGGTGGGCGCGTTGGCCGATTCGTTCGGCTACCGTCTGACGCCGGCCGGTCGCGCGGGACGCCGTCTGCTCGGTGAAGCGTGCGAAGCGCATCCCGCGCTGCGTGCGGCGGTCGAGATCGAGCTGGACCGCATGATCGCTTCGTCATCCGAAAACGGCGCAGCGAGCCACCTGCGCGGCCTGTTCGCGCTGATGGACGGAGATCGGGCTCTCGCCCGCATCCATCTCGAGCGCGCGCTGGCGCTGGATCCGCTGCTGCCGGGGGTTCACGAGATGCTCGGCACCATCGCGCTCGAGGAGGGCCGGCCGCGTGACGCGCTGCGCGAGCTCGAGCTCGAGCGCCGCCGTCACGAGCCGATGCCGGGCTCCTTCTATCGCAGCGCGCTGGCCTTCCAGCAGCTCGGGCAGTCCGGCCGCGCGTGGGCGGCTTACCGCCGCGAGCTGTCGCGGCATCCCGACCACCAGCCGTCGCGGGACTCGATCGCCGCCCTCGACGCGAGGCGCCGCCGATGAGCCGCACCCACCGCCGGCGTCGTCTCGTGCGCGCCGTGACCAAGGCGGCCAATCGCGCCCCCGAGCCGGTCGCGCTTCCTCTCCACCATCCGGCCTATCTGCTCGCATGCCTGGCTCTGGCCGCGAGTCTCGTGGCCACCGCCAGCTACCGGCTCTACGAGACCGATCTATGGCAGCACCTGGTGATGGGCCGCGCGATCTGGGAGCACGGGCTGCCGCGGACCAACCAGTGGACCTGGTCCCAGTACGGCGAGCCCTACTTCTTTTCCTCGTGGGGATTCCGTGCGCTTTCGTGGCCGTTGTGGACGGGCGCGGGCGTGATCGGGCTCTTCGTGTGGCGCTGGATCACCACGCTCGCCGTGTTTGGCATCCTGCTGGCCACCGCGCGATTCATGGGCGCACGCGGACTGTTCACGTTCGTGGTGCTGGCGTGGGCCGCGATCGGCTACCGGCTCCGCACCGACATGAGGCCCGAGACGCTGGCCTCGATCTTCCTCGCTCTCGAGATGCTGCTGCTGGAGAGGCAACGCCGGACCCTGGCGAGTCCCGGGCGATCGCTGTGGGTGATCCCGGCGCTGGTCTGTCTTTGGGCCAATATCCACATCTCGGTCTACCTGGCGTTCGTCGTGCTCGGCTTCTACACGGTCGATGCCTGGTGGACGTCGCGCGCTCATGGCGAGCGCGGAGCGGCGAGCCGGGCGCGCTCCCGGCGGCTGGTGTTGATCGGAATCGCATCGTTCGCCGCGGCGCTGCTCAACCCCTACGGATGGGTGACGCTCCTGCAAGCCGTCCAGTTCGCGCTGGTCTGGAGCCGCGACCCGCTGATGCGGACGATCGGTGAGCTGCAGCCCGTGCCTCTGAGAGAGGCGCTGATGGGCGGAGTCCTGGTGTGGCCGCTGCTCGCGCTGGTGCGCATCCGGCGCCGCGGGCTCGACGTGGTGGAAGCCCTGGCCTGCGCGTTCTCCACCTGGCTCGCGTTCTCTTCTTACCGCTTCTCCGGCACTTATTGGATCATCGCGAGCCCGTTCCTCGCCCGCGATCTCCATGAGTGGATCACGGCACGCCGGTGGCCGGTGCCGCGGCTCAAGGTCGCGGCTCGCGCGGCGCTCACGGTGGCGGCGATCGCTCTGATCGGCTGGCCGAGCTGGACCAGCGTGACCTTGCCGCTCTCGATCTCGATCGACACGCGCACCTATCCGGCGCGGGCATGCGACTTCATGGCCGATCACGGCATCCGCGGCCGCGGCCTCAACACCTCGAGCTACGGCGGCTATCAGGCGTTCCGGTTCTGGCCCGAGCGGGACCGGCTGCCGTTCATCAGCACACAGGCCGAGTACACGCCGGTCGAGGACCGCACGCTCTTGCTGGGCGCGATGCGCACCGAGGCCGGATGGCGCGCGCTCGACGACAAGCACGACTTCGACTACGTCATGGTCGAACGTGACCAGGTGCTCGGCGATTCTCTGCTCGATTTTCTCGATCGTGACCCGCGCTTCGCGATGGTGTTCGCCGACGATGCCGCCGAGCTGCTGGTGCGCCGCGACCGCTTCGCCGCGCTGGTCGACTCCTTCGGCTACCGCGCCATCCCCGCGGGCCGTGCCGGCCGCTACAGCCTCGGTCCGCGCTGCCAGAACGACCTCGAGCTGCGTCTCCAGGCCGAGCGCGAGCTGGACCGCATGATCGCCGAGTCGCCGATCAATGCCGGGGCGAGCCACCTGCGCGGGTTCCTGGCGCTCATGGACAGCGACCTCGACACGGCGCGCCGTCACCTCGAGCGTGCCCTGGCGATCAATCCACTGCTGCCGAACCTGCACAATCTGCTGGGAACGATGGCGCTCCAGCAGGGCCGCTGGGCGGACGCGATCCGCGAGCTCGACACCGAGCGCCGCCTGCACGACCCGCCGGGAGGGCTCTTCTTCCGCACCGCGGTGGCCTGGCAGCAGCTCGGGCGCTTCGACCGGGCACGCGACTTCTATCGTCGCGAGCTGGACCGCGACCCGGCCTTCAGCCCGGCGGCCGACTCCCTGGCGGCACTCGACGCGCGTCATCCCTAGGTCCCATCGTCGAACCTCGGCGCTCGGTGCTAGGTTCCTCGCCGAGCCATGTCCGACGCGCTGTTCTGGCACCGCCTGCAATTCGCCTTCACGATCGTCTACCACTATCTCTTCCCTCAGCTCACCATGGGCCTGGCGCTGCTCATCGTGGTGCTCAAGACGATCGCCGCGCGCACTCTGGATCCCGCATGGAACGACGCCGCGCGTTTCTGGATCCGCATCTTCGGCATCAACTTCGTGGTCGGGGTGGTCACCGGCCTGCCGATGGAGTTCCAGTTCGGCACCAACTGGGCCGAATTTTCGCGGATCGCCGGCAGAGTGGTGGGGCATGCCCTGGCGCTCGAAGGCATCTTTGCCTTCTTCCTCGAGTCGAGCTTCCTCGGTCTCCTGCTCTTCGCCGAGCGGCGGCTCGGACCGCGCCTCCATGATCTGGCCGCCTGGGCCCTGTTCGTCGGCACGTGGCTCTCGGGCTACTTCATCATCGTCACCAACGCGTTCATGCAGCACCCGGTCGGGCATGCGATCCTGCCCGACGGCACGCTCTCGCTGACCGACTTCTGGGCGTTTCTGCTCAACCCGTGGGCGATCGCGGCCTACGCGCACAACATGTGCGCGTCGGTGGTGACGGCTTCGTTCGTGATGTCCGCGGTCGGCGCCTGGTACGTGCTGCGCGCGATTCACGTCGAGCACGGACGGCGTTTCCTCACCGTGGGCGTGTGGTCCGGATTGATCGCCAGCCTGCTGGTCTTGTTTCCGACCGGCGATCACCAGGGCAAGCTGCTGGCCCGCCACCAGCCGGTGGCGCTCGCCGCGATGGAAGGCCGGTTCGAAAGCGGCCCCTACGCCGAGATCACCCTCATCGGCCAGCCCAACGTGCGTGCCCGCCGGCTGGACAATCCGATCCATGTGCCCGGCGCGCTCAGCTTCCTCTCGTTCGGGACCTTCCACGCCGAGGTGGCGGGGCTCGAGCAATTCCCCGAGATCGACTGGCCGGACAACATCGAGCTTCTCTACTACTCGTTCCACGTCATGGCAGGGCTCGGCACGCTGATGATCGCGCTGATGCTGGTGAGCGCGCTCGCGCTGTGGCGCCGCCAGCTCTTCCGGCGCCGCGCGCTTCTGTGGGCGCTGATGCTGGCCTTCCCCTTCCCCTACATCGCCACCACGGCGGGCTGGATGACGGCGGAGCTCGGCCGGCAGCCCTGGCTCGTGTACGGCATCCTGCGCACCGCCGAGGGCGCGAGCCCCAATGTCCATTCCGGCACGGTGCTGTTCACGCTCATCGGCTTCTGCGGGCTCTACTTCGTGCTCGGGCTCCTGTTCCTGTTCCTGGTCGGGCGCGAGATCACGCGCGGCCCCGAGGCGGTTCATGGTTGAGCTGTGGTTCGCGATCATCGCGCTGATGCTGACGCTCTACGTCGTGCTCGACGGCTACGACTTCGGCGCCGGCATCCTGCACCTCTTCGTCGCGCGAACAGACGCCGAGCGACGCCAGGTGCTCAACGCGATCGGGCCCTATTGGGACGGCAACGAAGTGTGGCTGATCGCCACCGGGACCACGCTGTTCGCGGTCTTCCCCCGCGTGCTGGCCTCGGGGCTCTCGGGCTTCTACTTCGCCATCTTCCTGCTGCTCTGGTGCCTGATCCTGCGCGGCGCGGCGATCGAATTCCGGAGCCACGTCGAAGAGCCCTTGTGGCGGAACCTCTGGGACGCCGTGTGGTGCGGGGCGAGCGCCTTGCTCGCGCTCTTCTTCGGTGCGGCGCTCGGCAACCTGATCCGCGGCCTGCCGCTCGACTCGCGCGGCTGGTTCGGGCTCGCGCTATTCACCGACTGGAGCGCCCGCCCTCCGGTCGGCATCCTCGACTGGTACACGGTGAGCGCCGGTGTCTTCGCCGTCGGTCACCTGGCGCTCCACGGCGCGAACTATCTCGCGCTCCGCACCGACGGCGAGGTGCAGGCGCGGAGCCGTCGAATCGCGGGGCCCTTGTTCATCGCGGTCGCGGTCGCCTGGCCGCTCGTGACCGTGGCCACCGTGGCCGTGTTCCCCGAGCTGCTGCCCGCCTTTCTCGCCCGGCCTTTCGCGTGGCTGGGATTCCTGCTGGCGCTCGGCGGAGCGATCGCCGTGATGGTCGGGCAACGGCGCGCCAAAGATCTCGTCGCCTTCATCGGCTCGACCAGCTGGATCGCCGGGCTCCTGGTGGCGACGGCGGCCTGCCTCTTTCCGATCATGCTGCGCGCGGTTCCCGACGCCGCGCACTCGATCACCGCGCACGCTGCAGCCAACGACGAGAGCGGACTCCGGATCGGCCTCACCTGGTGGCTGATCGGATTCCCGCTCGCGATCGCCTACCACGTCATCGTGCTCCGCATCCACCGCGGCAAGGTGCGCGCGACCGACCGGCCGAACTACTGAGCGCCGCGCCTCCTACACCTCGCCGCCGTCTGGTGTTAGATTCCGGATGCCAGTGCCTGTTCGTGGTGCGTGCCGCGAGGAGTCGATGATGGCCACCGAAGCCCAGACTCGTTGGACCAGCGCTTCCGCCGCGCCGGTGGCGCCTGGGCTCCCCGCCACCGGGACGGCTCCCGGCCGCGACCGCGGCGCAGGACTGGGAGCGCCGCTGGGCGCCAGCGAGCGCTCCGACGCATGGTGGGTGAAGCCCCTGGCGCAGGCCCTCGGCCTGGCGATCCTGCTCGGCTACGCCAACTGGGCCGCGTTCCTCGGCGCCGACCACTACCAGTACGTCGAGCAAGGCCGGCACTACCTGTCGCCCTTCTACTCCCCTTACATCCATCCGGAATGGCTGCCGAGCTTCATCTCGCCCGCGCTGCTCATCCTGATCTTTCCGCTCGGCTTCCGTGCCACCTGCTACTACTACCGCAAGGCCTATTACCGGGTGTTCTTCGCCGATCCCGTCGAGTGCGCGGTGGGGGAAGGCCGCAAGGGCTACTGCGGGGAGCTGAAGTTCCCGTTCATCCTGCAGAACCTGCACCGCTTCTTCCTCTACGCAGCGATCGTGTTCCTCTTCATCCTCTGGTACGACGTCTACAAGGCCTTCAGCATTCACGGCGGCTTCGCGATCGCCGGCGGCTCGCTGGCAATCCTCGCCAGCACCGGGCTCATCACGATGTACACCTTCTCGTGCCACTCACTGCGCCACATCGTGGGCGGCAAGCTCGACTGCTTCTCGTGCGCGGTGGCCGGCGGCCCTCGGCTCAAGACCTGGGGCGGCGTCACCAAGCTCAACGAGCACCACATGGCCTGGGCGTGGTGGAGCCTGCTCGCGGTGTGCTTCGGCGATCTCTACGTGCGGCTCTGCTCGATGGGCGTGATCCAGGACCCGCTCTTCTTCTCGATGGGCGGACGCTGACGCCATGGAACGCTACGAGGTTCACGAGCACGACGTGCTGGTGGTGGGCGCCGGAGGCGCCGGATTGCGCGCCGCCATCGAAGCGTCGGCGATGGGCTGCTCGGTCGGCCTGGTGACCAAGTCGCTGCTCGGCAAGGCGCACACGGTGATGGCCGAAGGCGGCGTGGCCGCGGCGCTCGCCCACGTCGACCCGCAGGACGGCTGGGAGACTCACTTCCGCGACACGATGAAGGGCGGGTCGTTCCTCAACCATTGGCGCATGGCGCAGCTCCACGCCCAGGAAGCGCCCGATCGCGTGCGCGAGCTCGAGCAGTGGGGAGCCTTGTTCGACCGCACCAAGGACGGACGCATCCTGCAGCGCGCCTTCGGCGGTCATACCTACAAGCGCCTGGCCCACGTCGGCGACCGCACCGGACTGGAGATGATCCGCACGCTCCAGGACCGTGGCGTTCACCAGGGCTTCGACGTCTACATGGAAGTCACGCTCACGCGGCTGCTCAAGGATGGCGATCGCATCGCCGGCGCCGTGGCCTATCGGCGCGACGATGGAGGCATCGTGGTGTTTCGCGCCAAGGCCGTCGTGCTGTGCACCGGCGGCGTGGGCAAAGCCTGGCGCATCACCTCGAACTCCTGGGAATACACGGCCGACGGACAGGCGCTCGCCTACGACGCCGGCGCCGAGCTCATCGACATGGAGTTCGTGCAGTTCCATCCCACCGGCATGGTGTGGCCGCCGGGCGTGATGGGATTGCTGGTCACCGAGGGCGTGCGGGGGGAAGGCGGCATCCTGAGGAACCGCCAGGGCGAGCGCTTCATGTGGAAGTACCTGCCCGAGGCGCGACGCCACGAATACGCCGCCGACGAGGACGAGGCGCGACGCTGGGTGGAAGCGGCGGTGGATGCCAAGCAAACCAACGATCGCCGCCCGCCCGAGCTGTCGACGCGTGACAATGTCTCGCGCGCGATCTACACCGAGGTGAAGGAAGGGCGCGGCTCGCCGCACGGCGGCGTGTTCCTCGACATCAGCTATCTGCCGGCCGACCGCGTGAAACGGAAGCTCCCATCGATGTACCACCAGTTCATGGAGCTGGCCGACGTCGACATCACCAGGACTCCGATGGAGGTGGGACCGACCACGCACTACATCATGGGCGGGATCCGGGTCGAGCCCGATACCGGCGCGGGCACGGTCGCAGGACTGTTCGCCGCAGGGGAATCCGCGGCGGGCATGCACGGCGCGAATCGACTGGGCGGCAACTCGCTCTCCGACCTGCTGGTGTTCGGCCGGCGCGCCGGCGCCGGCGCCGCGGCGTACGCGAAGGGCCTGGGCTCGACGCCGGCGGTCAACGAGGCCGAGATCGAGGCCGAAGTCGCCGATCTCCTGGCGCCGCTTTCGCGAGGCCAGGGCGAGTCGCCGTACGACGTGCACAAGGCGCTGCAGGAGTGCATGCAGACCCTGGTGGGGATCTATCGCTCCCAGGCCGACCTGGAAAAGGCGCTCGAGGAGCTGGAGAGACTGCGTGGCCGCGCGCGGGCCGTGCGCGTCGAGGGCTCGCGCGTCTACAACCCCGGCTGGCACCTGGCGCGCGACGTGCAGAACCTGGTCACCGCGTCGGAGGCCATCACGCGCGGCGCCCTGCTCCGCAAGGAGAGCCGCGGCGCCCACTCCCGACTCGACTTCCCCAACATGGATCCGCAGCTCGGCACCGTGAACATGTGCGCGGTCAAGACCGCGGGCGGCATGCGTGTGTCGCCCACACCGCTGCCGCAGATGCCGGCCGAGCTCAAGGCGCTGTTCGAGCCGGCGAAGGAGAAAGTCGGATGAGCCACGGAAACGGCGGCGGCGAAGCCACGTTCAAGGTCTTCCGCGGCGACGCGAGGAAGAACGAGGAGATCGAGTACAAGGTGCCGGTCGAGCCCGGCATGGTGGTGCTCGACGCCATCCACTGGATCCAGGCCAACAGGGCGCCCGATCTCGCGGTGCGCTGGAACTGCAAGGCCGCCAAGTGCGGCTCGTGCAGCGCCGAGGTGAACGGGAAGCCGGCGTTGATGTGCAAGTCGCGTCTCGATCATTTCCCGGCGGGCGAGCCGATCCGCGTGCGCCCGATGAAGACCTTCCCGATCGTCAAGGACCTGGTCACCGACGTGTCGTGGAACTTCGAGGTCAACAAGCGCATTCCCGCGTTCAAGCCCCGGGCGAACGCCGAGTGGAAGTGGCAGCAAAGCGACATCGACCGCGCGCAGGAGTTCCGCAAGTGCATCGAGTGCTTCCTGTGCCAGGACGTGTGTCATGTGCTGCGGAGCCACGAGCTCAAGCACCAGTTCGCGGGTCCGCGCTTCCTGGTGCGGATCGCCGCCCTCGAGATGCATCCGATCGACGGCGAGGACCGCCTGCCCTTCGTCAAGGATCAGGCGGGCATCGGCCTGTGCAACATCACCAAGTGCTGCAGCGAGGTGTGCCCCGAGAGCATCCACATCACCGACAATGCCATCATCCCGCTCAAGGAGCGGGTCGTGGACCGCTACTACGATCCGGTGGCGATGATCTGGCGCGCGATCACAGGGAAGAACGGTA
This sequence comes from Candidatus Eisenbacteria bacterium, assembly GCA_035712145.1. Lineage (NCBI taxonomy): Bacteria > Candidatus Eiseniibacteriota > Candidatus Eiseniibacteriota bacterium. Next base: position 32,241 of record DASTBI010000118.1, read on the forward strand.
AGAAGTAGATCCCCGGTCGCGCGAGCCCCGATGGCAACTTCTTACTCTCCCCGGGGCGAGTAAGAAACTACAGCGGACGCCTCAAGCCGCGGGGCGTTCGGCCTCGCCGACCACCTTCACCAGCGCCTCGAGGCAGTCCCCCGCCACACCCACATCGCGCTCGCGCTCCAGCACCGTCAGCGCCACGTCGCGGCTCATCGCCGGACGGTAGGGGCGCTCCGAGGTGAGCGCGTCGTAGATGTCGGCCACCGCCAGGATGCGGGCGCCGAGCGGCACCTGCGCACCTTTCAGGCCGCGGAAGTAACCCTTCCCGTCGAGCCGCTCGTGATGCGACGAGGCGACGTATGCGAGCGACTGGAATCCCCGAACGCGCTCGAGGATGCGTTGCGTGTAGTAGGGATGGAGCCGCACCATCTCCCACTCCTGAGCCGAGAGCGCGGCCGGCTTGTCGAGCACCGAGTTCGGGACCGAGAGCTTGCCGAGGTCGTGGAGCAGCGCCGCGCGACGGAGCTGGACCCGCTCGTCGTCCTCGAGGCCGAGCGTCTCGGCGACCTTCACCACCAGCTCGGTGACGCGGCGCGAATGATCCGCGGTGAAAGGCGACTTGGCGTCGACGACGGCCGCGAACGCCGAGGCGATGCGGTCGAGCGATCCAGGTCCCGCGAGCAGCACCGCATCCCCGGGCTCGACCGCGCGCACCGCTTCCTGCAGGCCGCGATCGTCGAGCGCCGCCCACTTGGTCAGCTCCGGCTCGAGCGCGATCGCGGCTTCGACCAGCGTCGGGTCGAACCACGAACCGCGGCGGGTCTTGGCCACCGCCACCGCGGTCGCGGGGTTCTCGAGCACCGAGAACACCTCGAGCGTCTGGGCGAGCCCCATGATGCGGGCGAGCACGGGGATCTCGCCGCCTCGGAGCCCGCGAGGCTCGCCACGGCCGTTCCAGTGCTCGTCGATCGACATCACCGCGTCGGCGACCGGGGGTCCGAAGCCGAGGTCCTTCACGATCTGCGAGCCGCGGCTGCAGCGCGCAGCGACCAGCTCACGCGTGGCTCGCTTGCCGGAGCCGGCCAGACGAGCCAGCAGTCGTGCCCGCTCGAGCCACGACGTGCCGGGAGCGACGTGCGCCAGCGCATACCGGGCGGCCTGGAGGTAGCGGCTCCAGTCCACGCGCTTGAGATCACGCTTGGCCATGCGGTCGTCGCCGCCAAACAGCTCATGGACCCTGGCGGCATTGCTCGAGCAGCCGACGTCCTTGAGGAGCAGCGCGTAATAGAGGTCGCGGCGGTCCTGAAGGGGCAGGCCGATCTTGCCGGCGAGCCCCATGCCGATCAGGCAGCTGCGCAGCGCGTGGCCGAAGGGCTGCCCCTCGGTGAGGTCGAGCGCGAAGGAGAGCGCGGCCAGCACTTCGGAGACCCCAACCGCTTCGGACGCGGCGTCCTTGACCAGCCGGAGGTCGGTGGGCGGAGTCCGGCTCTGTGGGCGTTTGCGGGTGGACACGGCCCAGTTTTCGGCCCGACTCCGCCTGGAATTGAGAGCTACGCGACGACCGCTTCAGCTGGTCGCGGGATCGGCCTCGAGCAGCCGGTAATGCTCGACGGACAGGCAGCGATCCATCACCACCGCGAGGCCTCCGGCCTCCGCGATCCGCCGCGCCTCCTCGCTCACCACGCCCACCTGCAGCCACAGCATGCGCGCTCCTTTCGCCACCGCCTGGCGCGCAACGTCGGGGGTGAACTCGGAGCGGCGGAACACGTCGACCAGGTCCACGCGTCCGGGGATGGCGGCGAGGCTCGGGTAGGTCCTGCGACCGAGCACTTCCGGATGAACAGGGTGCACGGGAATGACTTCGTAGCCCGCGGCGATCAGGTCGGCCATCACGTGGTGGCTCGGGCGCTCGGGCTTCCGGGACGCCCCGACCACGGCGATCACCGGCCGTGAGCGCAGGAAGGATCGCAGCTCGTCATCGGAGATGGTCTGGGCCATTTACCCCATCTTTCTCGTCGGCATCCTTGACGTTTTTTTCGAACGGCGCTGCTTCCAGATCTTCTCGCGCGGGTTCCGATGCTCATCGCGTCCTAGAGACACAAGGCCATTCGCGTCGCGTGGCCGCCTTGCATGGTCTTTGCAGAAGGGGCGCGCGTCACGTGAGAGCCCTGTCGAACCTACCCCCGGGAGATCGATCGATGAAGAGGGCGCTTTTGATCGCAGGCGGACTGATGCTCGTGTCGGCCCCGCTCCATGCTTATGTTTCGGGCGGCACGATGATGGGCCGCAATCTGAACCATCGGCATCAGCAATCCTCCACCCAGACCACCGCCACTGAGACCACCGACCCTGCCACCGACCCGCTCGCCACGGACCCCACCGTGGGGATGATCGACGTGCGCGAAGGCCGGGAGATCAGTGAATCCGAGCCGGGACACCCCGTACCCGAGCCCGGCACGATGGCGATCGGCTCCATGGGCCTCCTTGCCGCCGCGGCCTTCATGAAGAAGAGGCGCTCGAAGTCGGATTAGATCCCTCTCGGCTCCACGGACCAGGCGGTGAGGCTGTTCGCTCACCGCCTGAATTATTTTCCTCGGTATGACGAGGCGACTCTTTTCTAGAACCTGACGAATCCACCGTTCTGCACGCCCGCGCAATGACCGTTCGTTGTCATTGAGTCTACGCAAGATATGCCGCTCGTCAGCAAATGCAACATCGCGTAAACACCCGGTGGCGTCTGCGCGGACCTCATTCAATCTGGTTATTCGCCCTTTGGCTAACTAGACAAAGTCCGCCCGGACATGTTCAATGCCCCCCGCGCTCATGAAGAGCGCTTGTCCCCCCCGACTCAACGAAGGAGGTTCGAAAGATGAGCAGGACGCGGATGGCTGTTCTCGCGGCCGTAGCCGTGATGGCCTTCGCTGCGGCCCCCGCCATGGCGATGACGATCGGCGGAGAGGTGTTCGGTTCATTTGATACTCACGCAATGTCGGATTGGAAGGATGTCACTGACGACATCAACGCCCTCGGCGGCGAAATCGACGAGCCCACGAGCAGCTGGGGCGGCGGGCTCGGCCTCCGCATGTGGCCGAACTCCACCTGGATGATCGCCGCGACGTGGGAACCCATCTTCCTGACGCGTGAGGAAGAGGTCACCGGTGACGAGCTCAAGCTGGACGCGAATTCTTTCCAGGGTACGGTTGGGTACTTCTTCCCGACGACCGGCACCGCGAAGTACGGATTGGGCGCCGGCGTGGGTTATTACACGCTCAACGGCGAGTTTGGTGACGGCGGTCCTGAGCTGACCGGAAGCACGGTCGGCTTCCACTTCCTCGGTATGGGCGAGTGGACGGTGAGCCCCGGCTTCGCGATCACGGGATCGGCCGGATACCGCATCGCCAACATCGCGGACACGAAGGCGGACGACGTGAGCGCGGATCCTGAGTTCGAGACGGACTACTCGGGCTTCATGGTGCGCGCCGGCCTGGCCTTCTACATGCCAGGCGCTTCGGGACAGTAGCAGTCACAGGGACGCAACAGAGCCGGGCTCTTCGGAGCCCGGCTCTCTTTT
>DASTBI010000119.1 GCA_035712145.1 Candidatus Eisenbacteria bacterium
GTGATCGGCGAAGGATGCGTGTGGTACTCGAGCCAGTTCTGGGCGCTCTACTTCCTGCAGACGGTGAAGAAGGTCGACGTGCTCGCCTCGAGCCTCATCGTCGGCGGCGCACTGCTGATCGCCACACCGACGCTGGTCTTCTTCGGCTGGCTCTCCGACAAGATCGGGCGCAAGCCGATCATCCTGGCGGGGCTCTTGCTCGCCGCCATCACCTACTACCCCCTCTACCTGGCACTCGGCCGCCATGCGAACCCGGACGCGATCGATTACCCGATGGCGATCCTCATCGTCGCGACACTCGTTGCCTACGTGGGCATGGTGTACGGACCGATCGGAGCGTTTCTCGCCGAGTACTTCCCCGCGCGCATCCGCTACACGTCGGTTTCGGTGCCGTACCACATCGGCAATGGCTGGGGCGGCGGGCTGGTGCCGTTCATCACCACCTCGGCGTACTTGTCGAGCGGGAGCCTTCTGTCCGCGCTGGCCTATCCGATCATCGTGCCGGCGGTGACGTTTCTTCTCGGCTTGTTCCTGATGCCTGAGACGCGATCCAGGAGCATCTGGACCGACGACTCGACGGGCGAGGCCCGCTGACACCTTCTACTGGCGAAGAATGAGCAGCTTCTGCGTCGCGCTCAACTCCGCGATCGATAGTCGTACGAAGTAGAGTCCTGCAGAGACCGGCGCGCCCCGCGCGTCACGCGCATCCCATGACAGCGAGCGCCGTCCCGGGGCCGTCCATCCCTCCGTGAGCACGCGCACGCAGCGTCCCTGGGCGTCGTACACGCGAAGCGCGACGTTTCCGCCGCGGGGCAGGTCGTAGCGAATCGTGGCTCCGGCGCGCGTGGGATTGGGACGGATCGCATGGAGCGCGAACTCGAGCGGAGACGAGTCATCGCCGACCGCGAGAACGCCTTCGCACACATTTCCCAAGCCGTCGAGGTCGTCGTCTTCCTGATTCGCATTGGCGATGCCGATGCAGTTGTCGCACACATCCTCGCGCCCGTCACCGTCGACGTCTCCGCTGCTCACGACGACCGCCGCGGTGCC
>DASTBI010000120.1 GCA_035712145.1 Candidatus Eisenbacteria bacterium
GTCATGAGTCATCCCGAATTTAACAAAGGCATGCAGGCGGAAACCTCCTGCGGTAGCATGTGGGTGCTGAACCAACCCTACCAAGGAGGTTTCCGATGGCTCATGATCACATAATCGCATCCCGTGCGCAAGCCCAAAGTGTGGTGGCACACACGCTGCGCTCGCACCTGATTCACTTTCTGCGGCCTGTCGCTGAGCGGTTGGCGGCGCACCTGGACATCCGCCTGGTGCAGACCGCGCTCGATCTGGTGCAGGTCATTCTGACCCATCGCCATCGTGCGCTGGGCTTGCTGCTCACTGAGCTGGGCGGCTATCTGCTCTCTCCTGCTCAAGCGCCAGCGGGCGCCAAACGGATCAGCAACCTGGTGCATGCTCCTGACTTCTCGGCCGATGACATCGGCGCTTTCTTGTGGCAGCAGGCCAGGGAGCGCGTGCAGGCACTTGAGGTTGCTGGCGAGGAGGTTTTGCTGGTCTGGGACGGCAGTGTCTGGGAAAAGCCTGAAAGCCAGGCCAACGCGGACTGGTGTGTGGTGCGCTCGGCCAAAGCCCGCCGCTTGTCGCGCCGCCGCAAGGGGATGACCATCCCGCACAAAGGGCCGCCGATTCTGGTGCCTGGTCTGCATTGGGAGGGGCTGCTCGTGGTCGGGATGGACGGGCCGCCGACCCTGGCGCACATGGAATGGTGGACGACGCGCGGCGAGCATGCCACCACGCAGCGCGCGGTCGATCAGGCACTGCTCGACCGCAGTGCAACGGCCTGGGGCAGGCGCGTGCGCCACATCTGGGATCGCGGCTATTGTGGCAGTGGCTGGATACAGGCCGCGCTGGCGGCAAACGTGCGCTTCGTGGTGCGCTGGAAGAAGGGCAACAAGCTGCTGGACAACTGGGGCGAGGAGCACAAAGCCTCGGCGATTGGGCGCGGCAAACGCTCGCAAAGCTATCGGTACCTGCGCGACACGCGTACCAAAGAGCTGATCAAGGTCGGCGTGGTGGTCATTCCGGTGACATTGCTCGACCATCCGCAGCCGCTCTGGCTGGTGATTGCGCGGCTGGGCAAGGGACGCGAGCCGTGGTATCTGCTGACGGCCGATCCAATCAGTGCACTCGCGGACGCGTGGGCACTCGTGCTGGCCTACGCGCGCAGATGGCAAATTGAGATGGTCTGGCGCTACAGCAAGAGCGAACTGGCGATGGAAAGTCCGCGAGTGTGGGCGTGGGATGTGCGCAAGAAGCTGTTGCTGTTGGCCACGCTGGCGTATGCGTTTCTGCTGCATCTGCTCAACCGATCCTTCGACGTGCTGCGCGCGTTGCTGTTACGGAACTGGTGCCATCGCACTGGCAAACGCTATCTGGAAGTGGCAGCGCCGCTCTACCGCTTGCGCTCGGCCATCAGCCGCCTCTGGCAAGCGGCGCCACCACCAGGCTACCATCTTCCTGTGTTAAATTCGGGATGACTCATGA
>DASTBI010000121.1 GCA_035712145.1 Candidatus Eisenbacteria bacterium
CTGCGGGAACGGGTACCACGTCGCCGGGGGTCTCCGGGCGTCCCCGGATGGCTACCTCTACGCCACCGACGGCGAGAACGGCCTGGCCACCGACTATCCGCAGCAACTCGGGCGGCTCGAGGGCAAGATGATCCGCATCAACCTCGACGGCACGATCCCCGCCAGCAACCCCTTCGTGGGCACCCCGGGCGCGCGAACCGAGATCTACCATCGCGGCCTTCGCAATCCGTTCCGCTTCGCGATCCATCCCTTGACGTATCGGCCGTTCATCAACGACGTGGGCTCGAATGGTCTCATGAAGTCGCGCGAAGAGATCAACACCGGGGCGCCTGGATCCAACTTCGGTTGGCCGACCTACGAGGGCTTCGATGGCGGGAGCCCGCCCCCGGCTGGCTTCACCAATCCCCTCTATGCCTATGTGACGAATGCCGACGGGGGCGCAGCGATCACGGGATCCACCTTCTATACAGGTCCCGGCTTTCCTGCGGGCTACACCAACAACCTCTTCTTCCTCGACCACGTCCGAGGGAGGATGGGCCGCATGGTCCTGGACGCCCAGGGCAACGTGGTGAGCGTCAACGAGACCTGGGGCCTCACCAACAGCCAGGGCTGGGGCCCTGGACCCGTCGATCTCTGTCAGGGTCCCGACGGCGCCCTGTATTACTCGCAGTTCACACCGGCCTCGGTGCGCCGCGTCGCGTACACGAGCACGGTCGGGGTCGGCGGACCGCCGGAGCCCATGGGAATCGCCCTCACGGCCGCGCCCAATCCCTTCTCCACCACGACCCGCATCCAGCTCCGGATCACCGAGCCGGGGCCGGTCCACGTCCAGCTCTACGACATCGGCGGCCGGCGGATTCGCGTGCTGGTGGACGGCCCGCTCCAGGCCGGAGAGCACAGCTTCGAATGGGACGGACGTGACGAGTCGGGGAACACGATGCCGGCGGGCGTCTACCTCGCCCGCATGGATACGGAGCAGGAGATGCTGACCGCGCGGATCCTACTGACCCGCTGAGACGGGCTTCGAGCTCTCGAGCAGCTCCGCGAGATACGGCTTCCAGAACACCGCCCAGGTGTGGGTGCCGTGTCCGCGCGTCCGATCGCTCGCGGGAACGAGCACGAAGCGCCCGCGGCGCACTCGCTTGATCTCGCGCTCCGCGATGCCGAGCTCGGGCGGGTTGATGAAGTCGTCCGCCGAGTTCACGAACATGACCGGCGCCTTGATGGCCTCGAGCCTGGGCGCGGGATCGTAGTGGCGGGAGGCCTCGACCTGGTAGATGAGGTCGTTGGCGTCCGTGGTCTTCATGCGATTCTCGGTCTGGGCCGCCAGATAGCGATCCACCGAATCGCGCGCGGCCAGCGTCTTCTGCTGGTACGCCGGCGCGCTGCCCGCGATCAGGAGCAGGTCGATGGCGGTGCGCAGCCCCGCCTTCGGCGGCGAGGTGTACTCGCCTCCTTTCCACTCCGGATCCTCGCGGATCGCCTCGACCAGCATGCGGCGCCACAGGCGATTGCGTCCCACGATCCCGACCGGCAGGCAGGCGAGCGGCATGAGCGCGTCCATGAAGTCGGGATGAGACTCGCCCCACACCCAGGTGTGCATCCCTCCCATCGAGGTGCCCATCACGAGCCGCAGATGGCGAACGCCGAGGTGCTCGGTGAGGAGCCGGCGCTGCGCTTCGACCATGTCGTCGTAGTCGTAGCGAGGAAAGCGCATGCGGAGGCCGTCGCTCGGCTTGCTCGAGCGGCCGTGCCCGATGCCGTCGGGCAGGATGACGTACCACCGGGTGGTATCGAGGGGCGCGCCGGCGCCGTACAGCTCGTCGGCGAACGATCGCGACAAGAACTGCCGCCCGCTCCCGCCGGTGCCGTGAAGGACGAGGATGCCGTTGGTGACGTTGCCATTGGCATCGCGCCGTGGCGAGCCAATGGTGAGGTAGTGAAGGCGCAGCTCGGGCAGCTTCTCCCCGGAGCGAAAGACGAAGTTGCGAACCACGTAGTCGCCTTCGGCGGCAAGGACCGGCGCCGCCCACGCGTGGCCGATGACGGCCGCCCAGACGATCCAGGAGCAGATCTTCGTCGCCATTCTCACGCGCGCATTCTAGCAGCCGCTTCGTCTCGATCCGCTAGACTGCGTCGATGACTCCCTCGGACCCTGCCGACGCCATCGCTCCGCTCGTCCCGCTCATGCGGCCCGATGCCGCACGCTTCAGCTTTCCCGAGAACTTCATGTGGGGCTCCAGCACCTCGGCGCACCAGGTCGAAGGCGGCAACGACAACGACTGGACCGCATGGGAGGAGCAGGGAAAGGTCGCGGTCCGCACCGGGATCGCGTGCGACCACTACCGGCGCTTCCAGAGCGACTTCGACCTGGCGCGGGACATCGCGCACAACGCTCACCGCTTCTCGCTCGAGTGGAGCCGCATCGAGCCCGAGGAAGGCCGCTTCTCGGACGAGGCGCTGCAGCACTACCGCGAAAGGCTCCTGGCGCTCCACGCGCGCGGCCTCGAGCCGGTGGTCACCATCCACCACTACACGTTTCCGCGCTGGCTGGCTGCCAAGGGCGGCTGGGAGTGCGGCGAGATCGAGCGGCTCTATGAGCGTTACGTGGAGCGCGTCGTCGACGCCTATGGCGACCTGGTCCGCTGGTGGATCACCCTCAACGAGCCGGTGGTGCAGGCCTTCAAAGGCTGGATCGTCGGCCAGTGGCCCCCCGGGCGGGTGAGCGATTACCCGCGCGGGCTCCAGGCGGTGCGACGGATGCTGCGGTCGCACGTTCTGGCGTATCGGGCGATCCACCACCGCCGGCCCGCCGCCATGGTGAGCGTCGCTCAGCACTGCCTCGCGCTGACGCCGAACCATCCGCACAATCCCTTCGACTGGATCTCGACCCGGACGCGCGGCTTCCTCTTCAACCACCTGTTCCTCGACGCGCTGCAATCGGGCCGTCTGGCGATCCCGGGCGAGTTCTTCGAGCGCCTGCCCTTCGGCAGCACGCTCGACTTCATCGGCATCAACTACTACACGCGCGATTTCGTGCGGAATACCGGCTTCGACTGGCCGGGATTGGTCGGACGTTCCGGGACGCTCGAGAACGAGCGGCGCATCGGCAAGCGCAACGACCTGGGCTGGGAGGTCTTTCCGGAAGGGCTCGGGCACTTCCTGCGCAGCTTCCATCGTTACCGTCTGCCCATCCTCATCACCGAGAACGGCACGCCCGCGGTCGACGAGGACGATCGCTGGGGCTTCATCTATCTGCATCTGTGGCAGGTGATGCGCGCCATGGCCAGGGGCATTCCGGTGATCGGCTATCTCTACTGGTCGCTGCTCGACAACTACGAATGGACCGACGGCTACACCGCTCGCTTCGGCCTGGTTGGCGTGAACTTCCAGACCCAGGCCCGGATCGTGCGGCCGAGCGCGCGCTGGCTGGCGGACGTGATCCGCAAGCGCTCCCTTTGACACCCACCGCCGACTGGCTTCGAGGAGACTCCTTTGAACGAGACGCAGCAGTTCCTGCGGCACGCGACCGCCACTCTCGCCTATCGCGGCGCCAAGACGCTGCGCGGCGCGCCCCCCGAGTTCGCGCACTTCAAGGCGGGGCCCACCACGAGGACGCCGCTCGAGCTGCTGGCTCACATCGGGGACTTGCTCGAGGTCTCGGCGGCGCGCCTGCGCGGTCCCGCGCAGTGGGACCCCAAGCCGCCCGACACCTGGGAGAAGCAGGTGGCGCGCTTCCATCGAGCACTCGCCGCGATCGACCAGGCGCTGGCTTCGGACGTGACGAGCGACGTGGACCTCCAGCGCTGGTACCAGGGGCCATTCGCCGACGCGCTCACCCACGTCGGCCAGCTCGCCATGCTGCGCCGGCTTTCAGGGCATCCGATGAAGGGCGAGGCGTACTTCTACGCCCCGATCGAGGCCGGTCGCGTGGGAGCGGAACAGAGGGCGACCGATCCGAAATACGAGTTCGACTGAGGTCCACGAGCCCGCGGGTCTTGAGCGCCGAGATCGACGACTTCATGATCGTCCCACGCTCGCGCCCAGGGTGAGGAGAAGCTCGTCCAGTTGCGCGAACGTCTCGACCATCGCATCCGCCGCCCCGGTGCCGGCAGCGTCGAGAGCTTCCTTCGAGGAATAGATCTCGTGCAGGACCAGCAGCGTCTTGCCACCCTTGTCCTCGAATGTCACCGTGGTGACAGGACCACCCTCACCACCTTCCTCATTGGTCCACACGAGGCGCGAGTGCGGTGTCACTTCGAGGTACGTGCCGAAGAACGCCAT
>DASTBI010000122.1 GCA_035712145.1 Candidatus Eisenbacteria bacterium
ACGAAGCAGTTCGCCACCGCCAGGTCAGGCTTGCCGTCACGGTTCAGGTCACCGACCGCCACGGAGTGAGGACCCATCCCCGCGCTGAAGTCGGTCTTGGGTCCGAAGCTTCCGTCTCCATTGCCGAGCAGCACGGAGACCGCGCCGCTGTATGAATTGGCGACAGCGAGGTCGGGTTTGCCGTCGGCGTTCAGGTCGGCAATGGCTACGGAGAACGGACCGTTTCCCGTGCTGTAAGAGACCGGAGGCGCGAAGAGAGCGCCCTCGGTGGCCGTGGCCGGATGGCACAAGGCAAGGAGAATCAGGAAGGACATCCCCGCGATCGTGCGTGTCGGTTCCCGGCGAAGAGTCCTGAGCGGGATTCGTGCGAGGATAGCGTTCGTCATGCCGGCGCCTCCGGATCGCGGCCTCCAGAAGAGCTTCCGCGGATCAGGCTTACGAGCATAGCTACAAGGTCCAACCCAGCTCAGGCCTCCGGGGTCACATGTTCACGCGGTCCAGCATCCGAGCGGACCCACTATCCGTCCCGGGACGGAGGCTCAACACGCCCCGGGGCGTGTTGAATTCCAATCGCGAGTCGGGCTTTGGTTCGAATCCATCTCGAACGCACGGTCCGCTGGACAGCACCCCTGCCGTTGCACGTAATCTCCTGAGCCCTTTCCCGGCGCTTTCTGGACGCCGGGACCGACACGCCCAACCGAGGATTCCATGCCGGATCACACCACCGAGGCCCTTCCTGCCGAGCGGGAAGACTTCATCCGCGAGATCGTCAAGGCCGACCTGGCCGCCGGAACGGTGCGCCAGATCGTGACGCGCTTTCCCCCCGAGCCCAACGGCTATCTGCACATCGGTCACGCCAAGTCGATCTGCCTCAACTTCGGGATTGCGCGACAGTTCGGCGGGCGGTGCAACCTGCGCATGGACGACACCAACCCGGCCAAAGAGGACGTGGAGTACGAGGAGTCGATCGTCGCCGACGTGCGCTGGCTGGTCGAGGGCTGGGCGGACGATCGCTTGGGTCTCAAGACCGCCGGCGCCACCGCGCGTCACGAGATCCGGGACGGGAGCGAGGACTTCCATCTGCCATCCGTGACGCTCGCCGAGGCGGATGGCCGGACGCTCGAAGCATTCCGTGCGTCCGACTACTTCGAAGCGCTGCATGCCTACGCGGTGCGGCTGATCGAGCGCGGCAAAGCTTACGTCTGCGATCACACCGCCGAAGAGGTGGATCGCATGCGCGGAGCGCCCGGGCAGCCAGGGCAGGAGAGCATGTACCGGGGACGCAGCGTGTCGGAGAGCCTCGATCTCTTTCGCCGCATGACGGGCGGTGAGTTCCCCGACGGCGCCCGCACGCTGCGGGCGCGGATCGACATGACTTCGCCGAACGTATGGCTGCGCGACCCGGTGCTGTACCGCATTCGCCACGTCGCGCACCACAACACGGGCGACCGCTGGTGCGTGTATCCGTTGTACGACTTCGCGCACGGCCTGTCGGACTACATCGAGGGCGTGACGCACAGCATTTGTACGCTGGAGTTCGTGCCCCACCGGCCGCTGTACGACTGGCTGCTCGAGGCCCTCGACCTGCCTCGTCCGCTGCCTCACCAGTACGAGTTCGCGCGCCTCGACATGACGCACACGCTCATGAGCAAGCGCAAGCTGCTGCGGCTGGTGCAGGAGGGTCGGGTCGCCGGTTGGGACGACCCGCGCATGCCCACCATCAGCGGGATGCGTCGGCGTGGCTACCCGGCGGCGGCGCTGCGCGACTTCGCCGAGCGCATCGGTGTGGCGCGCCGTGAGAACCGGGTCGAGCTGGCGCTGCTCGAGCACTGCGTGCGCGAGGATCTCAACCGACACGCGCTGCGCCGCATGGCGGTTCTGAGGCCGCTCAGGGTGGTGCTCGAGAACTTTCCGGAGGACGCCGTCGAGCATTTCGAGATCCCCAACAATCCCGAAGACTCGTCCGCGGGCGTGCGTCGCGTGCAGCTCGCGCGCGAGCTTTGGATCGAGCAGGACGACTTCCGCGAGACGCCGCCGCCCAAGTTCTTCCGCCTCAGTCCGGGCGTCGAGGTGCGGCTGCGGGGCGCTTACCTCGTGCGCTGCACGGGTGTCGTCCACGACCCCGGCACCGGCGAGGTGATCGAGGTGCGGGCCACGTACGATCCGGCGACCCGGAGCGGCAACGCGCCGGACGGGCGCAAGGTGAAGGCCACGATCCACTGGGTGTCGGCCGCCCATGCGATCGAAGCGGAGGTGCGGCTCTACGACACGCTCTTCACGCGCGAGGATCCGGAGGACGTGGGCGAGGGCGTGGACTTCACGGATGGCATCAACCCGAAGTCTCTCGAGGTGCTGCGAGGCTGCAAGCTGGAGCCGTTGCTGGCCGAGGCCGTGCCAGGCGTGCCCGTTCAGTTCGAGCGCGTCGGCTACTTCGTGGCCGACGGCATCGATTCGAAGCCAGGGGCGCCGGTGTTCAATCGGACTGTCACCCTGAAGGATGCATGGGCGAGGATCGAGAAGAAGCAGGCTGGCGATCTGCCGCGGCGCTGAGCGCCTGAGAGGCGCAGCGATCGAAGAAGAGCACCGACGGGAATTGCCCGGGGCTCGAGGCGGGCCTACAATCTTGGCCGGTCCTCACCCGAAGAGGTCTCATGACCCGCACCTTCAGCGCCTCCGCCGCACTGTGTCTGACCCTCGCGCTCGCTGGCTGCTCGAGTTCCACCGAGCCGGTTCGCCCAGCGCCCGACATCGTCACGGTCGACATCACCACAGCGGTTCACACCGCCCAATCGACCATCGCCCCGGGGTCCGTCGTCGATCTCACCCTATCGGTCACCAACAACGGAACCTCCACGGTGAGATTCGAGTTCAGGAGTACTTG
>DASTBI010000123.1 GCA_035712145.1 Candidatus Eisenbacteria bacterium
GCAGCAGCGTGCTGGCGCACACGCTGATCGCCGCGGATCTCGTCGACGAGTACCGCCTGCTCCTCTACCCGGTATCGCTCGGCGGGGGCAAGAAACTGTTCCCGGACGGGACGCGGGTCAATCTGAACTTGTTCGAGTCGAGGACCTTTCCCTCGGGCGTCATGCTCATGCGCTACGCCGCCGCGCCAGCATGAGGGGCCGTCAGCGACAAGCCCCGGCGCCCATGGCGGCCGGGGCTTTCGCAAACTGGCTCCTCGGGTAGGATTCGAACCTACAACCCTCCGGTTAACAGCCGGATGCTCTGCCGTTGAGCTACCGAGGAATGACTCGGGCCGAGCCTTCGAGGGGCGCGGAACCTGGCTCGCCGAGTGAAAACAAGGCGGAGCAGTCTATCGAGCCGCACGAAGGCGGGCAAGGCATGTTTCGGCGGCTTCCCGCGCGAACTCGAGGCTCATGCGCTCGGGCCCGCGCGGGTCGCGAGCCGAGCGGCCAGCTCGATCTCGCGATCGCGCAGAGCATAGCCCCTGTGGCTCGGCATCCGGTGCTCGAGATGCCATCGCACGACCCCGGGCAGATACTCCTCGGTGCGCGAGCCCAGGAACCCGAGCTCGGTCGCGGCCTTCGAAGCATCGAGCGTGGATCGCCAGCGCCCCGCGTAAGGCGAGAAGCTCTCGTCGAGGCCGGCCTCGCGGCACTCCTCCCATGTCGCATCGACGATGCGCGGCGCCACTCCGGCGAGCCGCCCGGCCTGATCGAGGAACGCCCGCACCGGAACGAGATCGGGCTGCGCGACGTTGTAGACCGCGCTTCGCGGTGGATCGGTGGCGAAGCCGGTGATCAGACGCGCGACATCACCGGCGTACACGAAGCGCGCGGGCGATCCGCCACCGTCGGGCAGCACGAGCGGCCCGCCGTCCAGCATGCGCTCGAGATAGGCCCACAGCCGCCGCGACCCATCGCCTTCTCCCTGAATGATGGGGAGCCGCAGGATCACCGTGCGGACACCGTGTGTGTCTCGTAGTCCGAGGAGTGTCTGCTCGGCGCGCCGCTTCGCCACCCCGTAGGTCCAGGAGGCGTGCTCGTAGGAGTCCGGGTCCGCGGGCTCGGGAATGAGCGTGCCTTCCGACTCGTCCTCGCGGTAGGGCGCCCGCGCGCCTTCGGTCACGAGGTAGACCTGGCCGGTCGAGATCATCACGTAGCGGCCCAGCGCGGCATACGGAACGAGCAGCAGGATCTCGACGTCCGGCGCGTCGTAGACGAGGAAGTCCACGGTGAGATCGAAGCGCCGGCCTTCGAGAGCACGGCCGAGTGCTTTGCGATCACCGCGCTCCGCGATCAGCGACTCGGCGCCGGCGGGAGCCTGACGGGTGCCGCGCGACAGGACCGTCACCTGGTGGCCGGCCGCGATCAGCGCGGCGGCCACGTGGTGACCCAGGAAACCCGTCCCTCCGATCAACAGGATCCCGAGCGGCGCGGGCATTGCCTCAGGCGCGCCGCAGGTTCTTCTGGAAGAACGCCAGGGTCCGCGCCCACGCCTGACGCGCCGCGTCGGGGTGGTAAGAGGCTCCCGTATCGTTCATGAACGCATGGCCGGCCCCTGCGTACAGAAAGACCTCGCCGGGCTTGCCGGCCTGCTTGAGCCCCTTCTTCAGAGCCTCGACTTTGACGATCGGGATGCCATCGTCCGTCTCGCCGAAGTGTCCCTGCAAAGGCGCACGCAGCGTCGCCAGTGACTTGGGGTCGGTCACCGGTGATCCGTAGAACATGACCACCGCGCTGATCTCGGCGCTCTTCAGGGCGAGCCCCTGAGCGAGCCCGCCGCCCACGCAGAACCCCACCACGCCGATCTTCTTCTTGCCGACGCGAGGCTCCGCGCGCAGCCAGCGGATCGCGTTCCCGAGATCGGCCAGGGCGGTTTCGTTTTCGAGCCCGCGCACCAGCACGTGCGCCTGCTCGGCATCCACCGCCACCTTGCCGTGATAGAGGTCGGGAACGATCGCGACGTACCCTTCGCGCGCCAGGCGGCGCGCGACGTCACGGATCTGGTGGTTGAGTCCCCACCACTCCTGCACCACGACGACACCGGGCGCCGCGGCCTTGCCGGCTGGCCATGCCACGAACGCCACCGTCCCGCCCTCCGGCGGACCGAGATGGACCATCGACGTGTCACTCGTCTGGGCGCCGGCGCCAGCAGAGAAGGCCATGAGGAACAGCGTGGAAGTCATCGCGGTGATCGCGCGTGTCACCTTGGAATCTCCTTGAACGGCCCCTCGCCCGCGGGCCAATTGGGCGGCCCCCTACAGGCCGACCGAAGCGAGGAAGTCTACCGTTTCGGGGGGCGGGACGCATCCGCGGAGAGCGAACGCCCGCAGCAGGAGCAAACCGGGAGAGCATCCCGGTTGCGCCGGCTGCTCAGCTCGGCGTTCGCGCTCTCCAGCTCGGCGACGGCGGCGCGCAGCTGCTGGGTGAGCCGGACGATACGGACACCGCCACGCACGCGCGCCAGGATCTCGCGGTGGTCACAGGGCTTGACCACATAGTCGTCGGCTCCGGTCTGGAGCCCGAGCAGGCGATCGCTCAGCTCGCTCTTGGCCGTGAGCAAGATGAAGTAAGGCGCGGCCTCTTTGAGCCCGGTCTTCACCGATTGGCACAGCTCGAGGCCATCCACCTCGGGCATCATCCAGTCGGAGATCACGACGTCGGGCTCCCAGGTGACGATGGCCTTCATGCCTTCCCGGCCGTCGCCGGCCTGCATGACCTTGAACTCCTCGGCCTCGAGCCGCTTCCGCAGCACGCTCCGGAAGTAGACGTCGTCCTCGACGACGAGGACTTTGGCTTTGTCGGAAGCGCTCAAGCGGCGTCCCGCTCGAGCCACTGCTGGATCTGGGTGATGAAGGCCTGGTGATCGACGACGGGCTTGGAGAGGTAGTCGTCTGCGCCGCTCTCCGCCTTGAGACGCTCGTCGTCCCCGCGCATGGCGTGGGCGGTGGCCAGCACCACCGGGATCGCGGACGTCTCGGGGCTGGCCTTGAGCATCCGGCAGAGGTCCACGCCGGTCACGGGACGGCCTTGATAGGTCGAGCCCTTGAGCGAGATGTCCATCACGATGACGTCCACGCCTTCGCGTGCCAGCCGCAAGACGTCCTCGGGCGACTCGCTCACCGTGACCCGGCAGCCGCCGCGGCGCTCGAGCAGCATGCGGAACAGCGCGGCGTTGATCGGGTCGTCCTCGACGACCATCACGTGCTTCATGCCGCCTCCGCCTGCTGCTCCGGCGGCTCCGCGCTCTCGCGCTTGACCTGCAAGTGCCAGTCGATCAGGTGGGTCAGGAGATGCGGATTGTCGTGCACGCTGGACTTGGCGATCACGTCGAGCACCAGGCCTTCCTGGAGCAGGCGCCGCTCTTCCTCGTTGCGAGGCTCGGGGCAGTTGGTGAAGACCACGACCGGGATCTTGCTCGCGGTATTCGACAGGGTCATGTCGCGCAGAACGTCGTAGCCGCTGACGCCGGGCATCATCAGGTCGAGCAGCAGCAGGTCGAACCCGTTGGGTTGGGTGTGGAGAATGTGCAGGCATTCCTCGCCGTTGATGGCGATCTCCATGTGAAAGCGTTGCTCGGGAAGCACCTTGCGCACGAACGCGGTGACTCCCGGATCGTCCTCCGCCATCAGGATGCGGACCTGCCGCCCCGACACGCCGGCCACGAGCTCCTCGACCTTGCTGACCAGGGCCGCGGGCTCGATGGGCTTCACCAGGTGGGAGGGCTTGCGCGCGAACGCGGTGGCCGTGAGCTTCTCGCGCACCTCGTTCTCGAAGCCGGTCACGAAGAGGACGGGCGTGTGGCGGGTCTCGGGATCGCTGCAGATGCGCTCGGCCAGGTCCCAGCCGGTGCGGAGGCCGGCGCCTTCGCTGCAGCTGAGCGCGTAGTCCAGCACGACGATGGCCGGGCGCAGGCGGCGGACCCTCACCCACCCGGCTTCCGCGTTCGCCACCTCGATCGTCCGATAGCCGTGCTGGTGGAGCACCGCGGTCACGAACTTCCGGAAAACCGGGTCGTCCTCGACCACCAGCACCAGCGCGCCCCCGGCCGGCCCGTCGATCAAGTCCAGCGTGGTGTCGTCCCCGGGCTCGGCGACGGCGACCTGATCGCTCCACGCCGGGAGCGAGAAGTACATGGTGGTTCCGTGACCGCGTCCCTCGCTCTGAACGCCGATCACGCCGCCCATCAGCTCGACCAGGCTCTTCGAGATCGCGAGACCCAGGCCGGCGCCGCCGTACTTGCGCGTCGTGCTGCCGTCGCCCTGCGCGAACTTCTCGAAGATGATGGCCTGTTGCTCGCGAGGAATGCCGATGCCGGTGTCGGCGACCTCGAACCGCACGTGACCCAGCGCGGGATGCGGGATCGCGCGCACGGTGATGCTCCCTTTCGAGGTGAACTTGAGACTGTTGCCGACCAGGTTGATCAGGACCTGCTTGGCCTTGTTGAGGTCGCAGCGCACCGCGGTCCGTTGATCGTCCGGCTCCACGAACGTCAGCCGCACGTCCTTCTGCGCCGCCTGCACGTGGGTGACGGTTCGAACTTCCTGGAAGAGCGTGGCGATGTCGATCCGCTGGATGTCGAGCGAGAGCTTGCCGGCTTCGATACGGGCGATATCCAGCACGTCGTTGATGAGGTTCAGCAGATGGCGCGAGCACTGCAGCGCCTGCTTGAGGAAGTCGCGCTCTTCGGCCGGGTTCTGGCACAAGCCGTCGAGGACGAGCTGCAGGAAGCCCATCATGCCGTTGAGCGGCGTGCGCAGCTCGTGCGAGGTGTTGGCGAGGAACTCGCTCTTGAGCCGCGAGGCCTCCTCGAGCTGGGCGTTGACCTCTTCCAGGCGCCGGTTGGAGACCTCGAGGCCCTCGGCGAAGGACTGGATCTGACGCTCGGCTTCGACGCGATCGCGGATGTCGCGCACGATCGCCGTGTAGAGCAGCTCGTCGCCTTCTCCGGACTCGCCGAGCGACAGCTCGGTGGGGATGGTCTGGCCGTCGGGTCGCAGGGCATTGGCGATGCGCACGGCCCCGGCGGTCGGCAGCTCGTGCTTCCGCCCGTCGTCACCGGTTCCGCTCCAGCGCAGGATGCGGTGGAGCGGCTGCCCCTCCATGTTGGCGGCGACGCGGCCGAACAGCTCCTCTCCCGCCCGATTGACGGTCCGCACGCGTCCGGCGCGATCGAAGGTGACGATCGCGTCGAACGCCGCGTCGAAGATCGCCTGCACGCGCTCGGCGTGACGGTGGGTCACGAGACTCTCGTGCTTGGCGATGCCTCGCGAATAGCTGCGGCGCCATTGCCAGATCAGCAGCGCGGCGCCCAGCAGGATGGCGAGGTCCATGGCCAGGAGCTTGCCGACCGTCCCCTTCATGCCGGACATGACGTAGCCACGCTCCGCGCGCGCCACCAACCCCCAGCCGAGCTCGGGAATGAAGCGGGTCACCGCGCAGTAGGGCTCGGCGCCCTGCGATACCTGCTCGATGCTCGATTCGATCCCGGTGGCCGCCATCGCCGCGGGGCGGGCCGCCATTTCGGACATCGGAACGGACGCGCCCGGCGCCACGACGTGGCGCTGATCGGGCGACGTCAGATAGCGAATCTGGTTTCCCTGCGGGCGCACGAGGAACGCATAGGCCGCCGTGCCGAGATCCGACCAGTCGTTGAGCAGAGGGATCAGCCGCGCCTCGGCATCGGCCGCGGCGATCAGGACCGGCACGCGCCCCGCGAAGGCGGCGCCGGGCATCTGCACGGCGATCTCGTAGACCCGATGACCGTCGAGATCGGGATGCAGGTCGGCGACCCAGGGGCGCTGTCCCTCGGCCAGCCGCTGCACCAGCTCGGCATGCCCGGACGGCAGCAGCGAGTCGCGCGAGACGGCGGCGAGCGGGACGCCCTCGGGGCTCAGGATCATGACATGGTCGAGCCCGAAGACCTGCGCGGCGCGCGCAAGCTCGTCGGTCAGCTCGCGGCGGCCCGAGTCGTCGAGGCTTCCTTCCATCGCTCCGCGGACCCAGGCGGCGAAACGCCGCTCCTCGGCCATGAAATGGAGCTGACGCTCGAACGTGGCGAACATCTGCCGAATCTGCTCGCGTGTCAGGTCGACTTTGCGGGTGAGCCGCTCCCAGCGCTGCTGGACGAGCTGGGCCTGAGTGCCCTGGTAGATGCCGAAGTTGAGCAGCACCGCGCTCACCAGGATCAGGAGGCCGAGGCCGATCGCCACGTGGCGCGACTCGCGACGGGTGTCGGACCTGAGGGTCACCAGGAGTCCGGCCGCGCCTCCGGCCTTGCCCGGATCGGGCTTCTGGGAAGGCGTGGCGCCGGCCGGATGATCAGGCCGCGAAGATCCTACTCCGAACACGCTCATGGGATTTGTGGGCCGAGCCCACGCGCGTGTCATCGGCCAGCCAGCGCTCGGACTTGAGGAATCGAGAGTTGCGGACGAGCTTCTCAGTGCCGAAGGCCGGCCCGACCGCGACCGCAATCAGCTTCTCAGTGCCGAAGGCCAGCCCGACCGCGACCGCAATCAGCTTCTCAGTGCCGAAGACCGACAAGACCGTCACCGCGATCGGCTTCTCAGTGCCCAAGGCCGACAGGACCGTCACCGCGATCGGCTTCTCAGTGCCGAAGGCCGACAAGACCGTCACCGCGATCGGCTTCTCAGTGCGGAAGACCAGCCAGACCGCGACCGCGACTGGGATCCGCGACTCTGGTCGCGGAAATTGAGGGGTGGACTGACGATCCCCGCCGGCCTCGCATGTTATGGAAATGTCACAAAACTGCGCCGGCGCAGTTTTGCTTAACGAGGGCTTCACATGTGCGCCATGTGCGCCAAGCACGCCTTGGGAGACCGGGTGTGTCTCGAGGAGGCTGTCCCCGCACGGACTTGGCGCGCGACGAAGCCTGGCCTCGAAGGTTCTCTACAAGTCGGCGAGGCGAAGCGAAGCGAGGTCGCTTCGCTTCGCTGATGCCCTCTAGCCGGTCTTGACCGTACCCCGGCGGGTCTTCTTCGCCGGTGCTGCGGGCTCCGGCGGACCGTCGCCCTTGCGGCCACGACGCTTCGGCTTGGTTTCTTCGGCAGCTTCGCCCTTGGCGGCCTTTTCCTTCGCCTTGCCCGCCCTGGCTTCCTTACCCGCCTTGCCGGCCTTGGCCGCTTCGACCGCCTCGCGATCCTTGCGCTCCTTCTCCTTCTGCTCGGCGCTCTTCACCAGCTCGAGGTAAGCGGTCTCCCCCGCATCGCCGAGGCGATGTCCGATGCGCAGAATGCGGGTGTAGCCACCGGCACGTTCCGTGTACCAGGGAGCGATCGTGTCGAACAGCTTGCTCGTCACCGCAGGGCGCGTGACGAAGCGGGTGACGTGACGGCGAGCCGAGACGTCTCCTCGCTTCGCAAAGGTGATCAGGCGCTCCGCCAGTCGCCGGGCTTCCTTGGCCTTGGCCACGGTGGTCTCGATGCGCTCGTACTGAAACAGAGCCGTCACCAGATTCCGCAGCAGCGCGCGACGATGCGCCGCTGTCCGGCTGAGCTTTCGATGGTCTCTGCGGTGCCTCATGACTCCCTCTCTATGGATGCTCTCGAAACCGGTCACTGCGTTGGCTTCGTCGCTCCTCGCTGCATTGACTATGCGTCGAGCCTGACCGGGGTCTTCCCTTCGTAGTACGGCGTGACGTCCATCCCGAAAGCCAGGCCCATCTCTCCGAGGATGTCCTGGATCTCCTTGAGCGACTTGCGGCCGAAGTTGCGGTACTTGAGCATCTCGCCTTCGCTCTTCTGCACCAGGTCGCCGATGTTCTTGATCTCGGCGGCGCGCAGGCAGTTGCTGGAGCGCACCGAGAGCTCGAGCTCTTCCACGCTCTTCTCGAGCAGTCGGCGGATGCGAAGGATGTCTTCGTTGACCTCTTCCTCGACTTCCTCCTCGATCGGCTCCTCGAAGTGGATGAAGAGGTTGAAGTGGTCACGCAGGATCTTCGCCGCGACCGCGACCGCGTCGGAAGGCAGGATGCTGGCGTCGGTCCACACCTCGATGGTGAGCTTGTCGTAGTCGATGCGCTGGCCGAGACGCGTGGTCTCGACGTTGTAGTTGACCTTGAGCACCGGCGAGAACAACGAGTCGATCGGGATCACGCCGATCGGGCGCTCGGTCTGCGAGTGCTGGTCGGCCGAGACGTAGCCGCGTCCGCCGTCGATCTCCACCTCCATGCGGAGGTCGCCGTCCTTGTTGAGGGTCGCGACGTGGAGATCGGGATTCAGCACCGCCACCTCGCCGTCCACTTGCAGATCGCCGGCACGAACCTCGCCCTTGCCGCGCATCTCGAAAGTGCCCTTCTTGGGGCCATCCCCGAGAAGCTTCAGACGCACCTGCTTCAGGTTGAGGATGATCTCGGTGACGTCCTCGATGACGCCCGGGAGCGTCGAGAACTCGTGCAGCACCCCATCGATCCGAACGGCCGTGATGGCGGCCCCCTGCAGGGACGACAGCAGCACCCGGCGCAAAGCGTTTCCCAGCGTCAGGCCGAATCCCCGCTCGAGCGGCTCGATCGTGAACTTGCCGTAGCGATCGGTATTGCCCCCGTCGGGCATGACCTGCTTCGGCATCGTGAGGTTCTTCCACTTCATCCGCAGCCTCCTTCGGGAAGGCAGTTGTCTACTTGGAATAGAATTCGACGATCAACTGCTCGTTGATCGGGGTCGAGATCGAGCCTCGTGTCGGCACGCTCAGCACGCGGCCGGTCAGCGCCCCCGCGTCGAGGCTGAGCCACTCGGGCAGGTCCTGGCCCTTGCGGGACTCCAGCGTGGTGAGGACCACCGCGAGCTTCTTGCTCTTCTCGCGCACCGTGACTTCATCGCCCGCTTTCACCTGGAACGAAGGAATGCTGACCTTGCGGCCGTTCACCTGCAGGTGGCCGTGCCGCACCAGCTGTCGCGCCGCCGCATGCGAAGGCGCGAGCCCGAGCCGGTAAGCGACGTTGTCGAGCCTGCGCTCGAGCATCTGCAGCAGCACCTCGCCGGTGACCCCGCGGGTCTCGGCCGACTTGGTGAAGAAGTGGCGGAACTGGCGCTCCATGATGCCGTAGATGCGCCGTGCCTTCTGCTTCTCGCGCAGCTGCTGCCCGTAGTTGGTCTCTTTCACCCGGCGCCCTTTGCCGTGCTCTCCGGGTGGATAGTTGCGGCGCTCGATGGCGCACTTGTCGGAAAAGCACCGGGTGCCCTTGAGGAAGAGCTTGCCTCCCTCTCTGCGGCACAGCCGGCATCGCGCGTCGTGATAGACCGCCATGGAGCCTCCTAGACCCGCCGCCGCTTGGGCGGGCGGCAGCCATTGTGCGGGATGGGAGTGACGTCCTTGATGGCCGAGATCTCGAGGCCCGCGGCCTGGAGCGAGCGGATGGCGGCTTCGCGGCCGGAGCCCGGGCCCTTCACCCAGACCTCGACGCGCTTCATGCCCAGGTTCTGCGCCTCACGCGCGCAGGCTTCCGCCGCCACCTGAGCGGCGAAAGGCGTGCTCTTGCGAGAGCCCTTGAAACCCACCTTGCCCGCGCTGGCCCACGTAACCACGTTGCCGTCCTGGTCGGTGATCGTGACGATCGTGTTGTTGAAGCTGGCCTGGACGTGAGCCACTCCGTTGGCGCTCACCCGCCGATCGCGCTTCTTGCCGGTTGCCACTCTTTACACCTCCATCGACTCTTGAGCGCCCCGCGACGGGACGCTACTTCTTGGGCGCCGGCTTGGCAGCCGACGCCGGCCTCTTCATCACGCCCGCGGTCTTCTTGGGACCCTTGCGGGTGCGTGCATTGGTCTTGGTGCGCTGGCCCCTCACCGGCAGGTTGCGGCGATGCCGCAGCCCGCGGTAGGCGCCGATGTCCATCAGACGCTTGATGTTCATGGACACTTCGCCGCGGAGCGCGCCTTCCACCTTGTATTCGCGCTCGATCACCGTGCGCAGCTTGCCGACGTCTTCGTCGCTCAGGTTCTTGACGCGAATGTCGGCGGCCACCCCGGTCGCGCCCAGGATGCGGCGCGCGGTCGTGTTCCCGATGCCGTAGATGTAGGTGAGCGCGGTCTCGATCCGCTTGTCAGCGGGAAGATCGACGCCTGCAATTCGTGCCACGCGAACCTCCTCTTACTTCTGACGCTGCTTGTGCCGCGGATTGCGCTTGCAGATCACGCGGATCACGCCTTTGCGACGCACGATCTTGCAGTGCTCGCAGATCTTCTTTACCGAGCTTCTGACTTTCATCGTGTCTCCGTCGTCCCGGCTTCGGGGCGTCCTACTTGTAGCGGTATACGATCCGCCCGCGGCTCAGGTCGTAGGGCGACAGCTCCACCGTCACTTTGTCGCCCGGAAGGATGCGAATGAAGTGCATCCGCATCTTTCCCGAGATATGGGCCAGCACCTTGTGTCCGTTCTCCAATTCCACGCGGAACATCGCGTTGGGCAACGGCTCGATCACGGTTCCCTCGACCTGAATGCCCTCTTCCTTGGCCAACCGCACCCCCTTCAGCCAGAGAGCCCATCGGGGTCGGAGAGAATCACCGGCCCCGTCCCCCCCACCGCCACGGTGTGCTCGAAATGCGCGCTCAGGCTCCCATCCCGCGTGGCAATGGTCCATCCGTCGCTTCCCGTCACGACCTCGGCGCCGCCGATGTTCACCATCGGCTCGATCGCCAGCACCTGCCCCACCATCAGCCGCGGGCCACGGCCCGGCGCCCCGTAGTTGGGCACCTGCGGCTCCTCGTGCATCTCGCGTCCGATCCCGTGTCCCACCAGCTCGCGCACCACCGAGAAACCCGCCGCTTCGACGTGCGACTGCACCGCGTGCGAGATGTCGCCGATCCGTCCTCCCGGCCGCGCCTGGGCGATGCCCCGGTCCAGCGCCTCGCGCGTCACCTTCAGCAGGCGCTGCGCCTGCTCGCTCACCTCACCCACCGGGAACGTCCACGCCGCGTCGCCGTGGTAACCCTCGAGCTCGACGCCCACGTCGATGCCGACGATGTCTCCCTCGCGCAGCTCCCGTGGTCCTGGAATGCCGTGCACGACCTGGTCGTTGACCGACGAGCAGATGCTGGCCGGGAATCCGCGATAACCCTTGAACGACGGACGGCCGCCGTGACTGCGAATGAACTCCTCCGCCAGCCGGTCCAGCTCGATCGTCGTCACTCCGGGTCGCACCTCCCGATGCATCAACTGAAGCGTGCGCGCCACCACCTGGGCGGCCGCTCGAATCGCCTCGACTTCGTCCCGATCCCTGAGATGCACTGCCACGTCGCTCACCTAACAGCCCAGCGCCTGGGAGAGCGAGTGATAGACGTCATCCACCGGACCTGTCGCCGGAATCATTCGCAGCCGGCCCTGGCCCCGGTAATAGCTCAGCAGCGGCGCGGTCTGTTCTTCGTAGACTTCGAGCCGGCGCCGCACCGTCTCTTCCTTGTCGTCCTCTCGCTGCGTGAGCACGGTTCCCGGATGGTCGTCGCACTCCTGGTCGTTCCTGGGCGGCGCCGTGATCAGGTTGTAGGCGCGCTTGCACACCGGGCACTCGCGCCGAGCGCTGAGCCGCCGCACCAGCTCTTCCTGAGGCGCGTCGAGCCCGACCGCGGCGTCGAGCCGCTGCCCGCGCGACTGCAGCATCGAGTCGAGCGCGTCGGCCTGCGGCACGGTGCGCGGGAAGCCGTCCAGCACGAACCCCTCGGCTGCGTCCTCCTCGGCGCTGCGATCGCGCACCAGCCCGATCATCACCTCGTCGGGCACCAGGAGACCGTTGTCCATCCGGTTGCGCGCCTCGAGCCCGAGCGGAGTCTGGCGCGCCACGGCATCGCGCAGGATCTCGCCGGTCGAGATCAACGCCCAGCGATGGTGAGCCGCCAGTCGACGGCCTTGAGTTCCCTTCCCGACGCCGGGAGGACCGAGGAGCACCAGGCGCATGCTCACATCCTTTGACGGCCGCGGATCCGGCCGCGCTTGACGAAGCCTTCGTAATGACGCATCAACAAGTGCGACTCCACCTGCTGCAGGGTGTCGAGCGCCACGCCCACGACGATCAGCACGCTGGTTCCGCCGAAGTCGAGGAACGGCAGCCCCATCGACATGATGAGGAGGTCGGGCACGATCGCGACCAGCGCCAGGAAGATGGCTCCTGGAAGCGTGATGCGCGACAGGACCTGATCGATGTACTCCGCGGTCTTGGCGCCCGGGCGAATGCCGGGCACGAAGCCGCCGTACTTGCGGATGTTCTCCGCCAGATCGTTGGGGTTGAGCACGACCGCCGTATAGAAATAGGTGAAGAACACGATGATCAATCCGTACAGCACGTTGTAGACCAGGCTGGTCGGCGCGAACCAGGCTCCCATGGCCGCCAGCGGATGGTTGGGCGGCACGAATCCCGCGACCGCCGCCGGCAGGCTCATGACCGAGAGCGCGAAGATGATCGGGATGACCCCCGCGGTGTTCACCCGCAGCGGGATGTGGGTGTTGGCGCCTCCGTACATCCGGCGCCCGACGATCCGCTTGGCGTACTGCACCGGGATCTTGCGGCTGGCCTGGGTCATGAGGATCACCGACGCGATCACGCCGATCATGATCACGAGCACCGCCAGGATCGCCATCAGGCTGATCGAGCCGGCGCGGAAGGTGTCGTAGCCCGCGGCCAGCGAGTTGGGCAGGCGGCCGATGATGTTCACGAAGATGATCAGCGAGATGCCGTTTCCGATGCCGTGCTCGGTGATCTTCTCGCCCAGCCACATCACGAAGATCGTGCCGGCGGTCTGGGTGATGATGGTGGACAGCACGAACATCGGCCCGGGGTTCGGCACGACGGTGACGCCCTCGGACGCCCCCATGTTCACCAGGAAGACGCTGTAGGCGTACGACTGGATGATGGAGATCAGCACCGTGCCGTAACGGGTGAGCTGCGTGATCTTCTTCTGACCCTCTTCGCCTTCCTTGCGCAGCTTCTCGAGATAAGGCACCACCGCGCCGAGGAGCTGGAGGATGATCGACGACGAGATGTACGGCATGATGCCGAGCGCGAACACCGTGGCGCGCGAGAACGCGCCGCCGACAAAGAAGTCGTAGAGCCCGAACAGCGTTCCGCGCTGGCTCTCGAAGGCTCCTGCCAGGGCCTGCGCGTTGACGCCGGGCGAGGGCATGTGCTCGCCCAGGCGATAGATCGCGAACAAGCCGAGCGTGAAAAGGATCCTCCGCTTCAGCTCGGGCACGGCGAGAATGTTGCGAAACTTCTCGAGCATGACTCCCCTTAGGACCGGACCGGCGTCTCCACCTTGCCGCCCACGCCTTCGATTGCCTTGCGGGCCGACTCACTCGCGGCGTCCACGCGCACCGTCAACGCCACCTTCACCTGTCCACCACCGAGCAGCTTCACGGGCTTCTTGCCTCGCACCAGCCCGGCCTTCTTCAGCCAGTCGCGGTCGACGACCGTCCCGGCCTCGGCCGCTTCCAGGCGCGCCACGGCCACCGGCTGGTACTCGACGCGCGTGTGGTTGGTGAATCCACGCTTGGGGGTCCGGCGCTGAAGGGGCATCTGACCGCCCTCGAACCACGCCGGAATCTTGCCGCCTGCGCGCGCCTTCTTCCCCTTGTGCCCCTTGCCCGCGGTGCCGCCCAGGCCGGAGGCCGCGCCCTTGCCGCGGCGCTTCGAGGGGCGGGTCGAGCCCGCCGCCGGATGGATCGCTCCCAATCGCATGCGCTACTTCCCCTGGCGAACGTCCTCCACCTCGACGAGGTGGCGGACCTTGAAGATCATTCCCCGGATCTGGGGGGTGTCATCGTGCTCGACGACCTGCTGCAGCCGGGTGAGACCGAGCGCAGCCACGGTGGCCCGCTGATCGGCCTGGCGGCCGCTGGTGCTCCGTACCCGGCGGATTCTCAGCTTACGCGCCATCCGCGCCTCCCCGGCGTCCCATCAGCTCCGCCATCGGAATGCCCCGCAGCGCGGCCACGTCGGAAGGGCGCCGCAGACGACGGAGGCCTTCGACCGTGGCGCGCACAAGGTTGTGTGGGTTGCGCGACCCCATGCACTTGGTGAGCACGTTTTGAATGCCCGCGGCCTCGAGCACCGCACGGACGCCCGCTCCGGCGATCACGCCGGTGCCTGGCGCCGCGGGCTTGAGCAACACCTCGCCGGCGCCGAAGTGCCCCACGATCTGGTGAGGCACCGAGCCACCGCGGGTGACCGGCACCACGAACATGTCCTTCTTCGCGGCTTCGCCCGCCTTGCGGATGGCGTCCGCCACTTCGTTGGCCTTGCCCAGACCGACGCCCACGCGCCCCTTCTGATCCCCGACCGCCACGATGGCGTTGAACGAGAACCGCCGCCCGCCTTTGACGACCTTGGCGCAGCGATTGACGCTGATGACGCGTTCCAGATACTCGGACTTGGCCGCTTCGGACCCTCGCACGTCGACGCCTCCTAGAATTCCAGTCCGCCGGCGCGAGCGCCGTCGGCCAACGCCTTGACTCGGCCGTGGTAGAGGAATCCGCCACGGTCGAACGAAACCTGAGTGATGCCCTTGGCCTTGGCGCGCTCGGCCAGGAGCTTGCCCACCGCTCCACTGACCGCGACCCGGCCCTTGCCTTCGACTTTGGACTGCACATCTTCACGGCTGCTGGCCGACGCGATCGTGACGCCCTTCACGTCGTCGACGAGCTGCGCGTAGATGTGGATCGAGCTGCGATACACCGAGAGCCGCGGCCGCGCCGAGGTCCCGCGAATTTTTCTGCGAATCCGCAGATGCCTGATCTGGCGCAACTCCTTCTTGTCGTGTCGTCCGCTCATGACGTCGCTCCCGCCGCCTTGCCGGCCTTGCGCCGGATGTACTCGCCCTCGTACTTGATGCCCTTCCCCTTGTACGGCTCGGGCGGACGGACCGCGCGGATGTCGGCCGCCACCTGACCGACCGCGCCCTTGTCCGCGCCGCTCACCACGACCTTGGTGGGGCTTTCCGTCTTGATCGTGATTCCTGCCGGCGGCTCGAACACGACCGGGTGCGAGTAGCCGACCTGGAGCACGAGATTCTTGCCGTCCATGCTGGCGCGATAGCCGGTGCCGACGATCTCCAGGGTCCGGCTGAATCCGGTGGTGACGCCGGTGACCATGTTGAAGATCTTCGCGCGCATCGTCCCGAACGCCGGATTGCGGCGCACGCGCTCGGAGCTGACTTTCGCTTCGCCGCCTTCGACCACCACCTGCGTGCCGTCCAGGATCGGATGCTCGAGCTCGCCCTTCGGGCCCTTGACCCGCACCATGCTGGCCTCGACGGCGACGGTGACTCCCGACGGGATCGTCACCGGCAGCTTGCCGACTCTCGACATGACTCCTCCTACCAGACCTGGAAGACGATCTCGCCGCCGAGACCCGCGTCGCGCGCCTCACGGTCGGTCATCAATCCACGAGAGGTGGACACGACGGTCGTTCCCATGCCGCCCCTCACCTTGGGCACGAGGGTCTTGTTGACGTAGACCCGGCGGCCCGGCGTGCTGACCCGGCGAATGCCGGTGATCACCGGCGTGTCGTCGCCGGCGTAACGCAGGTAGACGCGCAGGGTGTCGCGGCCTTCGCCTTCGACGACCTTGAAGTTGTTGATGTAGCGCTCCTTCATGAGCACCTTCGCAATCTCGGCCTTGAGACGCGACAGCGGGACGTCGACCTTGCGTTGCTTGGCGCGGATCGCGTTACGCACGCTGGTCAGGAAGTCCGCGACGGGATCACTGACTGCCATGATGCCTCCTGGATCCGAGCCCCGAGGGCCCGGCTCCTCGATTCGCCGGGATGCCTACCAGCTCGACTTCACGACGCCCGGGATCTGTCCCGACAGCGCCAGCTCGCGGAAGCAGATGCGGCACAGCCCGAAGTCACGCAGGAACGCGCGCGGACGCCCGCAGCGATGGCAGCGGGTGTAGGCGCGGACCTTGAACTTGGGCGTCCGCTTCCACTTCTCGATGATCGACTTCTTCGCCACGACTCCTCCTGTCAGCGCAGCCGGAAGGGCATGCGCATGAGCCTCAGCAGCTCACGCCCCTCTTCGTCGTTCCGAGCGCTGGTGACGATGGTCACGTCCATCCCGCGCACCTTCTGAATCTTGTCGTAGTTGATCTCGGGAAAGATGATCTGCTCCGTGAAACCCATGGTGTAGTTCCCGCGCCCGTCGAACGCGCGCGGGCTCAATCCCCGGAAGTCGCGAATCCGCGGCACGGCGACATTGATCAGGCGATCGTAGAACTCGAACATCCGTGACCCGCGCAGCGTCACCTTGCAGCCGATCGGGACGCCTTCGCGCAGCTTGAAGTTCGAGATCGACTTCTTCGCGCGGCGAATCGACGGCTTCTGCCCGCTGATCTGCGTGAGCTCGACCACCGCTCCTTCGAGGAGCTTCTGGTCCTGGATGGCGTCGCCCACGCCCATGTTGATCACGATCTTCTCGAAGCGCGGCGCCTGCATCGAACTCGAGTACTTGAACTTCTCCATCAGCGCGGGCTTCACCGTCTCCTGATAGAAGGTCGCGAGCCTCGGCTTCTCCTTCGGAGCGCGCGGACGCGCGGACTGCGTGGCACCGGCCGCCGGGCCTTCCTTGGCGGCCTTGGCCGCCTTGCCGCCGCCTTCCTTGCCCTGGGGCTTGGCTTTCCCCTCGCCCTTGGGCTTGGCGCCTTCGCCCTTGGCCTTGGCGCCTTCGCCCTTGGCCTTCTCGCCTTTCGCCTTCTTCTCGTCTGCCATCGGTCTCGCTCTCCAGGCTCATCTTCGCGGCGCCCCCGAGCCTGGTGTTCGGGCGCCGCCTGTCCTTACCGCTCAGCCCTTCTCGGGCTTCGGCAGCGTTTCGCCGCTCGCGCGCGAGATTCGCTCCCGCGTACCATCCTTGAGCACCCGGATGCCGACGCGCGTCCCGCGCTCCGACTTCGGGTCGTAGAGCTGCACGTTGGAGATGTGGATCGGAGCCTCGCGCTCCAGGATCCCCCCGGGCACGCCCTGGCGGCGCGGCTTGGTGTGTCGCTTGACGAAGTTCACCTTCTCGACCACGACTCGCATCTTGACGTCGTCCACCGAGAGCACGCGCCCGACCTTGCCCTTGTCGTTGCCCGAGATGACCTGCACCTGGTCGCCCTTGCGGATCTTGACCGCCATCAGATCACCTCCGGCGCCAACGAAATGATCTTCATGAACGCCTTCTCACGCAGCTCGCGCGCCACCGGCCCGAAGATGCGGGTCCCGCGAGGTTCCTTGTCGTCGTTGATGAGCACCACGGCGTTCTCGTCGAATCGGATGTATGAGCCGTCCTTGCGGCGCCCTTCCTTGACGGCGCGCACTACCACCGCCTTCGCGACGTCGCCCTTCTTCACTCCGGCGCCTGGGATCGCGTCCTTGATCGCGACCACCACGATGTCGCCCAGGCGGCCGTAGCGCTTGTGATGGCCGCCGAGGACCTTGATGCACTGGGCGCGCTTGGCCCCCGAGTTGTCCGCGACGGTCACCATGGTCCTGAGCTGGATCATTTCGCACGCTCGACGAATTCGAGGAAGCGCCAGCGCTTGTCCTTGGACAGCGGCCGGGTCTCCATGAATCGAATGATGTCGCCCACGCGACACTCGTTCTTCTCGTCATGGACCTTGAACTTGTTCCGACGACGCACGTAGCGGCCGTACGTCGGGTGCTTGACCAGTCGCTCGATGGACACCACGACCGTCTTGTCCATGCGGTCGCTGACCACCTTGCCCAGCCGGATCTTGCGGCGATTGCGCACCGCGGTCGTCGCCTCGGTCATACCTTCTGGCCTTCCTTTTCACGCAGCACGGTGAGCAGCCGGGCGATCTCCCGCCGGCCCTGCCGGATCTTCAGAGGGCTGTCGAGCTGGCGCATGGAGTTGCGGAAGCGGAGATTGAACAGCTCCTCCCGCAGCTCGGCCAGGCGTTGACGGATCTCGTCGGCCGTCTTGTCTCGCATCGCGCTCGCCTTCACCTGGGACACGTCAGTCCCCTCCAAGCTCGTGCCGCACCACGAACCGCGTCCGGATCGGAAGCTTGGAAGCGCCGAGCTTGAGCGCCGCCTGTGCCACGACCCGAGTGATCCCTTCGACCTCGAACAGCACGCGTCCCGGCTTGATCACCGCGACCCAGAACTCGGGCGAGCCCTTGCCCTTGCCCATACGGGTCTCGGCCGGCTTCTTGGTCACCGGCTTGTCCGGGAACACGCGAATCCACATCTTGCCGCCACGCTTCATCGAGCGCGTGATCGCCACGCGTGCGGCCTCGATCTGCCGATTGGTCACCCAAGCCGGCTCCATCGCCTGCAGCCCGAATTCGCCGAACGTCACGGCGGAGCCGCGATAGGCCTTGCCGCGCATGCGGCCGCGCTGCTGCTTGCGATACTTCACTTTCTTCGGCATCAACATGATGTTTAGCCTCGTGCTCCTGGGCGATCGCCGCCGGGCCGACGCGGACCGCGGTCGCGATCGCGGTCGCGGCCACCGCCGCCGCTGCCGCCAAATTCCTCTTCGCGGCCGGTGCGCGGCGTCAGCCGCTCGCCCTTGTACAGCCACACCTTGACGCCAATCTGGCCGTAGGTGGTGTTG
>DASTBI010000124.1 GCA_035712145.1 Candidatus Eisenbacteria bacterium
GACGCGCGCCTGGCGAAGAACAAATACATGGTCGGCGACACCTACACCGTCGTCGACATGGCGCTTTGGGGCTGGGCGCGGCTCATTCCCAATATCCTGGGCGACCAGGCGGCGAAGTTCGCGCACGTGAAGCGCCTGGTCGACGAGATCACCGCCCGCCCGGCAGCGCAGAAGGCAGTGGCCATCAAGGACCGCTACGCGTTCAAGACCGAGATGGACGACGAAGCAAAGCGCGCCATGTTCCCGGGCAACTATCGGGCCGCCTAGCTCAGCGCCCAAGGTCCGAGGCGCTCTTCAGCATGGCGAGCGCCTCGTCCTTCGTCTGCTCCTGCCCGTCGTTGGTGAGAATGCTGAAGGCAACGACCACGTCGCCGACGAGCAGCATGCCCTGCGTGAGCTGCTTGAACTCGCCGGGTTTGGGGTCGCGATCGGTCGCCGAGAAGTAGTAGCCCGGCCCGGGAGCGCCCGCCAATTGTTCCACCGTCAAGTACTCCTCCACCGCGCTCGGCTTTATCTTGTCTGCAGCCTGCTGGACGCTATGGCGCATCTTGATCGTCGTGTCGGCGCCCGCGCCCGATCGCTGGCGCGCGACCGGCGCCACGACCACCTGGAACGGCGCTCCCTCGCGAGGCGAGAGGGCGATAGTCTTTTCTTTCAGCTCGTCCTTCCAGCCAGGCGGGATGGTCAGCTCGAGCTTCGAGTTGTCGGGCAGGGGAAAGGCCTTCTTCTCCCCGTCCGCGGCAATAGCGGTCGTGGCGGTCGCGAAAGAAAACACCACCCAGCCGAGATAGCTCATCATGTTTCGGCACCCGCAAGACTGGTGCCAGGCCATGTACATTAGACGCACCTAGGATGAGAAGCCGCGAATCGCAAATGGATGCGCTGGTGATTGGCGCCGGTTTCTCGGGCCTGTACCAGCTCCTTTGCCTGCGGGACCGGCTCGGTCTCTCGGTCAGGGTGCTGGAAGCGGCGCCCGATCTCGGCGGCACCTGGTACTGGAACCGCTATCCGGGCGCGCGATGCGACTCGGAGAGCCACTCCTACTGCTATTTCTTCTCCAGGGAGCTTCTCGAGGAATGGCGCTGGTCGGAGCGCTATCCCGAACCGCCCGAGATCCTGCGGTACCTGAACCACGTCGC
>DASTBI010000125.1 GCA_035712145.1 Candidatus Eisenbacteria bacterium
CCTAACGTTCGCGTTGAGCGGCCGAGCGATAACCGCCACCGAAGGCCCGGTGCGTCACGGTCCGCTCGAACGCGTTGTTAGATCTCACCGGGTACACCGTTCCTCCGCCAAACACTTGCAAGCCACGGCTGTCGCTCAAGCGGTAAACCCGCTGGACGATAGTAGTACTCCAACTCCGCGAACGCCGCCCGTTCGAGAAACGCGCGCCATGATTCGAGGTCGTGATACGCCCCATACCGCCCGCGATTCCAGCCCTCCTCGTTGTTCCCCCGGGGGTTCGAGGTGAAGAGCACGCCATCGGGCTTGAGCGCAGCGTGCAATTCGCTCAACACCCGCGGGAGCTCCTGGGATGGCACGTGGAACAGCGAGGCGTTGGCGAAGATGCCGTCGAAGCGGCGGGCGGGAAGCCTCAGGGCGAGGAAATCCTGCTCCCAGACTTCGCAGCCGCTGTGTTCGCGTGCCATGGCGGCGAGCGGCGGCGAGCCTTCGAGGCCGATCGGCTCGTGGCCTAATGCACGAAACGTCGCTAGGTCACGCCCCGGGCCGCAGCCGAAATCGAGTATGCGCAGCGGTGGCGAACCGCGAATGTGCCGCAGCAGCGCCTCGACGTTCTGCTTCACATCGTGGTCGCGCGTGCCCTCCCAGAATTCGGCGGCGCGTTCGTTGTAGTGCTTGAGCGTCTTCGCGGTGATGAGGGCCAAGTCCTCGCGAAGCTGTGTCATCGCGATCCTTCGATTTCCTGTGAGATCTAACTATTATTAGTTGACAAAGTGTCTGCCGAAAGAGATTAGTTGACAACTTCAAGCGGACAGGGGCTGTCGTCACGACGGGGATTCGAACCCCGGGTAGCGCCGTGAAAGTGGAGCTCCCTTAGCCGAATACAGTACGCACTTATGCGATGAGCCCTGAAGAAATGATCGTAAATGACTTTGCGTCGATGGCGGGGATGGCACAAGATGCCTAACTCTAGGTGGAACGGACGGGCCGCGAGCGCGGGCGGAACTTCATACGGCCGTGTGGCCCGCCGTTCACCACGACGTTAGATCTCACAGGAAATCGAAGGATCGCGATGACACAGCTTCGCGAGGACTT
>DASTBI010000126.1 GCA_035712145.1 Candidatus Eisenbacteria bacterium
CGCACCATCACCCGCGCGATGGACCTGATCCTGGTGGCGCGCAACCTCGAGCGCGTGGCCGATCTCGCCACCAACATCGCCGAGGAGGTGGTCTTCATCACCGAAGCCCGTATCATCAAGCACAACGTCGAGGAGCAGGTCGGAGACGACTTCGGCCGCACCTAGCGGCGATCACTCCACGGCCGGGCTGCTCCGTGCCCGCTTTCTCTCCGCCGCGCGGCGCTTCGCGGTCAGCCGGCGCTCGACGGCTGCCTCGCTCGGCCGCGTCGCGATCCGTCGCTTTGGCTTTCGCGCACGGCGCTTGAGCTCGTCCCACACGCGCTCGAGCGCGAGCTGGCGATTCCTGCCCTGCGACCGGCTCTCGGTCGCGATGCGGGTGATGCCGCTCGGCAGATGGCGCACGCGAACGCTGGATTCCGTCTTGTTCTTCTTCTGACCGCCGGGGCCCGAGGAGCGGTAGGCGGTGATGTCGCAGTCGAGCGCGAGACGCGCGAGATGGGCCGGTAGCGGCATGCCGCGAGTATAGCCACGGTGAACGTGCGAGGCTCACCGTCGCGCGCTTGTCCGCGTCGGGCGCCGTCGATAGACTGCCGCGACACCACTCCACGGAGAGACGATGAGAGCGACACTGGCCGCCGCATGGAACGCAGCCCTTATTCTCGTCCTGATCGCCGGCGCGCCCGCCGAAGCGGCGAAGGCGAAGCCCAAGGGAAAGCCCGCGGCGACGACCACGGCTTCAGCACCCACGACCGCCCTCACTCCCGCGCGCTTCCCGGTCGCGCGGCACACGCTGCCGAACGGACTCGTGATCCTGCTCCATGAGGACCACAGCGTCCCAGCCGTCACTTTCTGGCAGTGGTATCGGGTCGGCTCCCGCAACGAAGGGCCGGGCATCACCGGGATCTCGCACTTCTTCGAGCACATGATGTTCAACGGCTCGAAGAGCGTTCCGCCCAAGGAATACGACCGCATCATCGAATCGAACGGCGGCGTCTCGAACGCCTTCACCGATCGGGACATGACCGCCTATTACGAAGACATCGCCTCCGACCGGCTGGAGGTCCTGTTGCGCGTGGATTCGGACCGGATGCGTGAACTGCTGCTGGCGCCGGAGCTGCTGAAGAGCGAGATCGAAGTGGTGAAGGAGGAGCGCCGGCTGCGCACCGACAACGACATCTCGGGCATGCTCGACGAGAGCCTCTACGCGACGGCGTTTCTCGCCTCGCCCTATCGCTGGCCGGTGGTGGGCTGGATGGCGGATCTCGAGCGCATGCAGCGCACCGATCTGGTGGATTACTTCCGCACGTACTACGCCCCCAACAACTGCATCCTGATCCTCACCGGGGACTTCGACTCCAAAGCGGCGCTCGCTTTGATCCAGAAATATTTCGGGGACATCCCGGCACAGACCGCGCCCAAGGCGCCGGTCAATTCCGAGCCCGAGCAGCGCGGCGAGCGGCGTGCGCAGGTGCGCTATCCGGCGGAGAACGAGAGCTTCCAGATCGGCTACAAGGCGCCGAACGCGAGGAGCGAGGACACCTGGGTGCTCGATCTCCTGTCCAGCATCCTGGGCGACGGCGAGTCCTCGCGCCTCCATCAGGCGCTGGTGTACGAGAAGCAGCTTGCGCTCGACGCCGGTACGTTCTTCCGGCCACGTCTCGATCCCACGCTGTTCGAATTCTCGGTCGAGATGAAGCCGGGCAAGCCCGCGCGCGAGGGCCAGGCGGCGCTCGACCAGGTCCTGGAGAAGCTGGTGAAGGAGGGCCCGACGGCGCGCGAGCTGGACAAGGCCAAGAATCTTCTCGAGGCGGACCTGGTGAAGTCGCTCAAGACCAACAACGGCGTCGGCGAGCAGCTGGGCTTCTACGAGCACGTCTTCGGCGACTATCGCACGCTCTACGACGCGATCGGCCGCTACCGCAAGGTGACGCTGGAGGACTGCAGGCGCGTCGCTCGCGCCACGTTCGTGCCCGAGCGCCGCACCGTCGTCGAGCTGCTTCCCACCGCTGGACCGGAGGCCAAGCCGTGACCTTCGGGCTGTTCCTCGCCGGCTCGAGCTTGCTGCTCTCTCTCGCACTCGCGGCCTCGGCGGACGCCGGGGCGCTCCAGATTCCGCCGGCCACGCGGGCTAAGCTCGGCAACGGTCTGCAGGTCGTGGTGATCCCGACATCGCGCCTGCCACTCGTCGACTTCCGGCTCGTGGCCCGCGCCGGATCGGTGAACGATCCCGCCGGCAAGGAAGGGCTCGCCGCGCTGATGGCGGAGCTGATGACCCAGGGCGCGGCGGGCCGCGACGCGCGCACGATCGCCGAGGACATCGCGTTCGTCGGAGGCTCGCTCGAGGCCGGCGCTTCGGCGGAGCAGGTCGTCGTCACCTGCGAAGTGCTGCGAAAAGATTTCGCCACCGGGCTCGAGCTGTTCCGTGACGTGATCGTGTCGCCCACGTTCCCCGCCGCGGAGTTCGAGCGCAAGCGGGACGAGACGCTGGGAGCGATCGCGGCCGACCGCAACAATCCCGGATCGGTGGCCAATCAGGCGCTCGGTCCGTTCCTTCTGGGCGAGAGCCCGCTGGCCCATCCGCTGAGCGGCTGGGAGAAGTCGGTACGGGCCATCTCCCGCGAGGATGTGGTCGCTTTCCACGCGCAGCGGGTGCGGCCCGACAATGCGCTGCTGGCGGTGGTGGGCGATGTCGATCCGAAGGCGACGATCGGAGCGCTCGAGAAGGCCTTCGCTTCATGGAAGAAGAGTGGCGAGAAATGGACCGATGCCTACCAGGCGGTGCCGCAGGTCAAAGGCCGCAAGGTCCTGATCGTCAACAAGCCCGAGGTGACGCAGACGCAGATCCGGCTCGCCTGCATCGGCGTGCCACGCAACCATCCGGATTTCTACCCGATCGTCGTGGCCAACGCGATTCTCGGCTCCGGCTTCACCTCACGCCTCGTCAACGAGGTGCGGGTCAATCAGGGGCTGACCTACAGCATCAGCAGCCGCTTCGGGATGTACCGCAACGCCGGGACCTTCTCGATCAACACGTTCACCCGCAACGAGACGATTCGCAAGACCATCGACACAGCACTCGCCACAGAGAAGAAGCTGGTCGACGAGGGACCGAGCGAGGACGAGCTCGCCAAGGCGCGCAGCTATCTCACCGGGCAGTTCCCGCTCGGCCTGCAGGCGCCGGACGCGCTCGCGACCCAGGTGCTGAACGTCGATTTCTTCGGTCTCGAGCCCAACTATCTCCAGACCTATCAGGACAAGATCTCGGCGGTGTCGATGACGGACGTGCGCCGCGCCCTGAAGTCGTACTTCTGCGTGGACGACCTGCGCGTCCTCGTGGTCTCGAATCCCGAGGTCGCGAAGAAACAGCTCGAGGGCCTGGGAACGGTCGAGGTGCGGAACCCCGATTAGCGCGCCGCGCCGGATCCTCCGGCGCCTCTTCACCACGCCGGAGGTCGAATGCCGTCCCTGCGCGAGCTGGGGGAGTTCGAGGTCCTCGATCGACTCAAGGCGGAACGCGCCAGCGCGAGCGCGGTGACGCTCGGTCCCGGCGATGACGCCGCGGTGGTCGAGCCCGCGGCCGGCATGGAACTGGTGCTGACCACCGACGCTTTCGTCGAGGGCGTACACTACCTGCCGGCGTGGAGCGCTCCGCTCGAGGTCGGCGCCCGCCTTGGGTGCGCCAACCTGTCCGATCTGGCGGCGATGGCTGCGCGTCCACGCTGGGCGCTGCTATCGATCGGTGCCCGCGAGGATGCTTCGGTGGACGATCTCGTCGAGGTGCAGCGTGGAATCCAGCGAGTGCTCGGCCGGCACGGCGCCGGCGTGGTCGGCGGCAATCTCACCTCGGTGGCCGGGCCGCAGTGGCTCTCGCTCACGCTGCTCGGCGACGTCGGGAAAGGCCGCGCATGGCGGCGCAGCGGCGCGCGGGCCGGAGATCGGCTCGCCGTGACCGGGCATCCGGGACGCGCCGGCGCCGGTCTGGCGCTGGCGCGCCGGCTGGGGGAGCGGGCGCGAGCGCCGGAGTGGCAGACCCTCGTGGCCGCGTGGCTTCATCCCGAACCACGCGTGGCGCTCGCGCGCGAACTAGGGGATCACGGCGGCGTCACGGGGGCGATCGACATCTCCGACGGTCTCGCCGGCGATCTCGCCAAGCTGTGCGAAGCGAGCGGGATCGGCGCGCGGCTGATGGCGCGCGACTGGGCCATGGATCCCGAGATCGAGCGTGCGGCCGAAGCCCTCGGGGTCGATCCCGTCACACTGCGCCTCTCGCCGAGTGACGACTACGAGCTCCTGCTCGCGATCGATCCGGAGCGGGCGGCATCCTGCCAGGCGGTGGCCGCAGCGAGCGGAGTGGCGTTTGCGTGGATCGGTCTCCTCACGGCAGATCGCGGATCCATCGCGATCGAGGACGCCTCGGGTGCGGCGCGGACGATCGTGGAACGGGGATTCGATTCCTTCGAGCCGCGAGGCGCCTAGCGGCGGCCCTTGGAGCCGGCGCCCACGAACAACTCCTGCGTCGTCGGCTGGATGCCGGCGAAGCGGGTCTCGTGGTCGAGCAGCCAGCGCTTGCGCGGCAGACCGCCGCCGTATCCGGTCATGGCGCCGTTCGCCCCGATCACTCGATGGCAGGGCACGATGATCGCGATCGGGTTCTGGTTGTTGGCGAGCCCGACGGCCCGGGATGCCTTGGGCTGGCGGATGCTCTTGGCGATCTGACCGTAGCTCCTGGTCTCACCGAAGGGGATCTGGCTCAGCGCCGTCCACACCTTCTTCTGGAAGTCCGACCCGACGGGATCGAGCGGGACATCGAACTCCTGGAGCATGCCGTTGAAGTAGGCGTCGAGCTGCTCCACCACCGCCTTGAGATCGAGCAGGGACGGCTCCCACTTCGCGTCGGGCACGATGTCCGAGCGCGCCGCGATCATGCGCTTGAGGCTCTTGCGCTCCATGTACTGGAGATAACGCAGGCCTTTGTCGGTGCGGGCGAGAAAGAGCAGGCCGACCGGCGACGACATCATGTGATAGGCGATGCGCACGGCGGGAGCATAGCCGAGGGTCCGAGGTGTGCCAAGGCCCGGCAAGCCAGGTTGGCGTCCCGTTCAGGGACGAGGGAGGAACGCTCCGCTGCGCGCTCGATAGGCGACCCATGCATCTCCGAACCGGGCGGCGAGCAAGGCCTCTTCACGGCGGATCCTGAGGACCATCAGCGCCGCGAAGAGCGCAAGCGGCAAGAGGCCGAGCCCGCTGCCAAACGCCATCACCGCGCCGAGGGCCGCCAGAAACGAGCCCAGATAGCCGGGGTGTCGAATGCGCCGGTAGAGTCCCGTGG
Source organism: Candidatus Eisenbacteria bacterium (assembly GCA_035712145.1). Taxonomy (NCBI): domain Bacteria; phylum Candidatus Eiseniibacteriota; species Candidatus Eiseniibacteriota bacterium. Next base: position 5,330 of record DASTBI010000126.1, read on the forward strand.
TCTCGAGCACGTGCTCGCGCTGAACCGCGAGGAGCGGAGAGAAGCGTGAGCCCAGCTGGCTCATCGCGAGGATTCGAATCGTCAGTCCCAGCGCCACGATGGCGACGCCGGCCCATCTCACGGGTTCTCGACCCGGCAGGATCCAGAGGCCCAGGCGCTCGCCCAGCGCGGCAACCGCCGGAGTCGTCACCGGCACGAGCGCCAGCGCGATCAACGTCCAGCGCGACTCGCGGTCGAGCGTGACGACGTCCTGATCGCCGACCGGCCGTCGCAGGGCGAGCACCGCTCCCGTGATGCCCCAGACCACGATCAAGGCCGGCGCCCGCGGGTGCGCCCACACCGCCGCGAAGCCACCGAGCGCGAGCGCGAGCAGCGAGGCATCGATGGTGGTGACGACCAGCGACAGGACCAATGTCGCGATCGGCCCCCGGCGTCGACGGATGACCCGGCCCGGAGAAGCGGAGTCGGGAACGGCGCTCACGCCTCGAGGAAGCGGCGCGCCGTCCTCAGCAGGACCTCGGCTCCGATCCGCAGGCAGCGCTCGTCGACGTCGAAGCGCGGGTGGTGGTGGCCGTGGATCAGACCCTTGGCCGCGTTGCGCGAGCCGATGGCGATGAAGCAGCCCGGCACCCGGGCGAGGAACGAGGAGAAGTCCTCGCCTCCCATCGTGCGCAGATCGTCCACCACGTTTTCTTCGCCGACCACCTCGACCGCCACCGATCGCGCGAGCGCCGCCATGCGGGGATCGTTGACCGTGGGCCGGTTGTGGCGCTGGTACTCGAGCTCCACCCGGCAGTCGAATGCCGCGGCGATGCCGCGGACGATGCGCTCGAAGCGGTCGGGAAGCTGCTCCCACAGGGCCGTGTCGAAGAGCCGCACGGTCCCGTTCAGCGTGGCGTTCGGCGGGATGATGTTGAAGGCCGTGCCGGCGTGCACCTGGGTCACGCTCACCACCACGTCGCGGAACGGATCGGTTTCACGGCTGGCAATCGCCTGCAATGCCGTCACCATATGCGCCGCGCACAGCACGGGATCGACGCCGAGGTGCGGCTGCGCCGCATGGGCGCCCTTGCCGGTGATGGTGATGGTGAACTCGTCCACCGCCGCCATCATCGGCCCCGAGGTGACGCCGACCTTGCCGAGGTCGAGGTCCTGCCACACGTGGAGTCCGAACGCCGCGTCCGGCGCCGGACCTTCGAGCGCTCCGTCGGCGATCATCGCCTCGGCGCCGCCGCCCTGCTCCTCCGCGGGCTGGAAGACCAGCTTCACCGCCCCGGGCCACGTGCCGCGCTCCTGGAACAGCTTGTGACCCACACCGAGAAGCATCGAGGTGTGGCAGTCATGCCCACACGCGTGCATCGCACCGGGCGTCGTCGAGCGGTAAGGGACGTCGTTCTCCTCGTGAATCGGCAGCGCGTCCATGTCCGCGCGCAGCAGGACGGTCTTGCCCGGCTTCACCCCCTGGATGGTCGCGAGCACGCCGGTCTTGCCGACGCCGGTCTTCGCCTCGAGCCCCATGGCTCGCAGGCGGGCGGCGACGAAACCCGAGGTCCGCACCTCCTGAAAGGCGATCTCCGGATGCGCGTGAAGATCGCGACGAACCTCGATCAGCTCCTGCAGGTCCTGCTCGGTGAAGTGCTCGGTCGCGGTTTTCATGGCCTCCTCGAAGATGATGGCGGGCGCGGTGTCGTGCAGATTCTAACGCCTGGTGGTGTCCGCCGGCGCCGGCGCTGGCGCCGGAGCCTTGGTGGTGTCCGGGAGCGCTTCGCCCTTCTGCAGCAAGCGCCGGCGCTGGACCTCCCGGCGCAGGACGTCGCGGTTCTGAACCACGAATTCGACGCGCCGGTTCTTCGACATGTTCAGATCGCTGGTGTTCGGCACCAGCGGACGGCTCTCTCCATATCCCTTGGCGGTGTACTGACCAGGCCTGAGGTCCGCGAACTTGGTCGTCAGATACTTCATCACCTCCGTGGCCCGCGACTCCGACAGGCGCTGGTTGTACTTGTCCGCGCCACGGCTGTCGGTGTGTCCGCCGATCTCGATCTTCAGCTCCGGCCACTTCCTCAGCACCTGGCCGACCACGTCCAGAACCGCGTAGGTCTCGGGCAAGACGTCGGCCTTGGCGGTCTGGAAGTTCACGTTCTGCAGCCGGATCATGCCGGTGTCGAGCAGCTCGGTCTCCTTCTCGATGAACTCGATCGGGCAACCGAGCGAGTCCACCTTCAGTCCCAGACCGGTCTCCGGGCACTTGTCGATGCCGTCGAACACCCCGTCCGCGTCCGCATCCTTGGGGCAGCCCTGGGCGTCGACGGTCGCGCCCGTGGGCGTGCCCGGGCACTTGTCGATGCCGTCGAACACGCGGTCGCCGTCCGTGTCGCTCGGGCACCCCTTGGCGTCGACGGTGGCGCTGTCCGGCGTGTCGGCGCATTGATCCAGCCCGTCGCACACTCCATCGCCGTCTGCGTCGCTCTCGCAACCGCGCGCGTCCACCGTACAGCCCTTGATCGTGGTCGCGCACTGATCGATGCCGTCGAACACGCCGTCGGAGTCGCTGTCCAGCGGGCAGCCCTTGGAGTCGACACGCGCACCTTTCGGGGTATTCGCGCACGAATCCCTGCGATCGGGGACGCCGTCCGCATCGGTGTCGCGCCCCTTCCCCCCCAGCGCGAGCACGAGACCGCCGCCGGCGGCCAGATGACTGATTCGATGCTCCCCGTCGGGGTAGTCGATGGTGTAATAGATCTGCCGAACTTCGAGCCGGAGTCCGATGGCGTCGGTGAGCCACGCCCGCAGGCCGCCCCCGAATTCGATCGACCCCTTGCTCTCGTCCTCCCCGGAGGTCGGCTTGGCCTGGGCCGAGCCCGCTCCCAAGAACAGGAATGGCGACCCGACAAGACCGGGCCAGGGCGAAACCATCACGTTGCCGGAGTAGTGGAAGAAGTCCGCGTCGGGACTGCCTGGCGCGTCCTCGGCCGTGGGAGTGAATCCTCCCGCGAGCTCGAGCCCCCAGAGCGGATTGAACTGATAGCCGAGCCGGCCGCCGAAATAGAGGTCATCCTTCAGGGAGTGACCGTTGAGACGCAGTTCCCCGTCGAAGACGGTGTAGCCCGCAAACGGGGTGATCTGGATGTGGCCGCCGACCGGATCGGCAGTCGCCGGTTGCGCGAGGAGAGCCGCCGCGAAGACCGCCACGGCGAGGGGAACGCGCGCGCGCACAAGGCCTCCTTGTCCTGCTGAACGAATCGGCGGCGCAGGGGCTGAGGCCCAGGGTCGGCCGCCGGAATCGACGTGGCTCGAGACTCGATTGCCGGAAATGCCGCCCCGGTTCCGGCGGCCGGGGCACGATAGCCGTGAGCCTCGCCCGGGGCAAGGGCCTGCCGGACGACCCGGTACGGGCTCGATCCGGGTGTGCCTCCCGCCTAGAATGTCGTCTGCAGGTGCGCGAAGGCCTTGTCGTGCAATCCCCACACATCGTAAGGCTCGGCATCGAGCTCGAAGCCTTCGACGATGTCCAGCAGCACGCGTCCGAAGCGCGCCGAGAATCCGAGGTAGGCCCGCGACTCGTTGCGAGTCGGGTAGGCAGACAGGGGATCTCCTTGCAGGTCCACGGTGATCCGGTCGTAGAGGCCGCCCGCGCGGGCGCCGAATCGTCCCAGGTTCGTTCGCGCCTCGAGCTGGATGACGCGGTCGATGGTCGAAAGCCGTCGCGAGGGATAAGGCGCATCGGATTCCTCGAAGCTCTCGCGATACATCCAGCGCAGCTCGAGGGCGGATGCGGGGCCGAGTCCCTGCTTCAGCGCGCTCTCGACCGACCATTGACGCCGGTAGTCGCCTCCATAGAGGGAGCCTCCTGGAGGGGTGAGGCCCGAGTGCGCGTGGCGCATGGCGGAGCCCAGCTCGAGCGCGGTCCTGCCACGCTGGGCCTCGACCGTGGCGAATCCGAGCGCGCCCCACAGCGTGGCCTGGCGCGACAACGCCGGGTCGAACGTCTCGAATCGCTTGCGTGAGGGAGTGAGCCACTGCGCGCCGAGCTCGACGCGACCGGCCGGCCTTGCGACGCGCATCCAGAGCGCGGGCTCGTAGGGATGCTGCTCGTAGGGCTCCGATTCATTACCCACCGCGGTCTGTCGAAACGCCCAGAGGTTGTTGAAGACGTCCTCGAACGTGAACGTCAGACGCACGACGTCCAACGTCTCGGCGCCGAACTCCCAGAAGACGCCGAGGTCCTGGCGGCTCTTGTCGAAGAGCGGCCGGTAGAGCAATCCCGGCGTGCCGTGCGCCGTGGGAAAGCGGAACGAGAAGTCGAAGTACTGGACGCTGACCACGTCGCTCTGCTCGTCTCGGACGTCCAGGCCGAATGCGGCGCGATCCCCGAGCGGCGCGCGCACCTTGAGCTGCGTATCGATCAGCCAGCGGCCCGAGGTCAGGCAGCCTTGCGAGGAGCGGAGGCTCTGGGAGGATCGTTCACGGCTCGCGCGCCAGTCCACGGGCGTGCGCGTCAGCAGATGATCGAGGAGGCTCTCGTCATCGTGCTGCTGCTCGTAGACGCTGAACGTCGAGAACTCCTCGGTGCCGGCCATGCCCGATCCGGACCACCCGAGCAGGAGGACGAGTGCGGCTCGGCCCGTCGGGCCGAGTCTCATGCGCCGACTTTGGCCAGGATTCCCGAGGTGTGAGCCTGGGCGAGACGCTGGGCGAAGTTCTTTGACCGCATGGTGAGCTCTCCCCAGTTGCCGGCCGCGACCAGCGCGGGGTCGCACAGCGCCCCACCGAGTCCGACGCCGATGCAGCCGGCCATCAGGAACGGAAGCATGTTCTCGAGCGTGGTGCCTCCGGCCGCGAGCAGCGGGACATCCGGCAATGGATCACGGATGACGCGAACGTACTGGGGGCCGCCGGCGACGCCCACCGGATAGAGCTTGATGACGTGCGCACCCATGTCACGCGCGGCGAGGATCTCGTTGGTGGTGTACGCGCCGGGGCAATAGAAAACGCCGGCCATGAGCGCCACCTCGGCGACCTCGCGCGCGAGATTGGGCGCGATGATGAAGCGCGCGCCGGCGCCGAGGGCGGCGCGCGCCTGCTCCGCCGTGAGCACGGTGCCCGCGCCGACGACCACGTCGGGTTCGGAGGCCAGCGACTCCATGACCTTGACCGCGTCGGGCACGGTGAAGGTGATCTCGAGCAGCTTGAGTCCGCCGCGGGCGATGGCCTTGGCGGCGCCGAGCGCTTCGGCCGCCGACCGCGCGCGGATGGCGGTGACCAGTCGGTGCTCACGCAAGAGGGCGAGAGCGGCGGGTTCCGCGATAGGTTCCACGTGTGGCAGTATCGGCCACCCATGTCTTCCGCATCAACCTCGGGACGTGGCCGCCTTTGGTTGTGGCTCATCGCCGGAGCGCTCGCGCTCGTGGGCGTGGCCTGGACCGCGGTCGCCATCCTGTTTCCGCCCGCCCGTGTGCGAAGCATGGTGCAGGCGCAGCTCACGCAGGCGCTGAGCCGCGACGTGCGCTTCGCCGACGCGAGTGTCGGCCTCCTTCCTCCGGTCCGACTCACCGTGAAGGGTCCCGAGCTCGCCGAGCCCGGCGGATTCGCCCGCGGCGCGGCATTCCGCGCCGAAGCGATCCATCTCGACCTCGACGTGCTGGCACTCCTCGGCCGCCGTGTCGTCGTGCGCCGCCTGGTGGTCACGCGGCCCACGCTCCATCTGGTCATGCGGGCCGATGGCACCACCAACCTCGACGACATCGGGCGGAGGGACACCGGCGAGGCGAAGCCCGCCACCGGCGCGCCCATGGACCTCGAGCTGAAGGAGCTGACCATCGAGCAAGGCCGGGCGCTGGTCGACGATCTCAAGGCCGAGAAGCGCACGACCTTCGCCGTCGACACGCGGATGTCGCTCCGCTCCGAGCGAGGCGGCGAGCGGATCGCGACCTCGGGAGCCACCGAGCTCAGCGGGCTGGCCTTCGGTCCTCTCTCCGCGGCGCGGGTCACCGACCTCGATCAATCGCTGGCCAGCCTTCAGTGGAAGCTCGAGCATGACGGAGCGTTCGCCGCGAAGCAGAAGAGGCTGGCGCTCCAGCGGCTCTCGGTCGCCTTCGGCCGCGCCGAGGTCGCGCTGACCGGGATCGTGGACGATCCCGGACCGAAGGCGCGGCTCGATCTCCGCGCCAAGGGCTCGCAGCTGGACCTCGGCGAGCTGCTGGGCTTCGTGGCCGCCGCAGACGCCAAAGCGGTGAGCGGGATCCGCGGCTCGGGCCGGGTCGATTTCGATCTCGCGATACGGGGCGCGCTCGGACCCGATCGACACCCGGACCTGACCGGCGCGCTCACCGTGGCCGATGGCGCGTTCCGCTACTCGGGAGCGCCCGCCGGAGTCGAAGCCTTGGCGCTCAGCGCGCGGCTCGCCCCCGATCAGGTGGAGATCGGACGCTTGAGCGCTCGCGTCATCGGCTCCGACGGCAAGGCCCTGGCGCCGATCACCGGCTCCTTGTCGGTCAGCCGGTTCGCTGATCCACGGGTGTCCTTCGCGTTGAAAGGACCGGTGAACCTCGCCGCGGTCGCTCCGTTGATCGCGCCCAAGGACACGAAGCTCGGCGGGACCGCGGTGATCGATCTGCGGGGGCAGGGTCAGGCCAAGGATCCCGGCACGTTCGGCCTCGAGGGCCGCGCCGAGCTCGCTCAGGTGAGCGTGGAGGCGCCCACTCTTCCGAAGAAAGTCGAGAAGATCCAGGCCGAGATCCAGTTCTCGCCGAGCCACGCCGCGGTGCGTCGCTTCATCATGCACGCGGGCAAGTCGTCGGTCGGCCTCGATGCCACCGTGGCGCGCCCGCTCGCGCTGATGGCGGAGATCGGCAAGACCGAGCCGGCCGAAGTGGACTTCGATCTGCGCTCACCCTACCTCGATCTCGCCGAGCTGCTGCCGGTGACCCCCGGCAGTCCGGTGCTCCCCAACGCGCGCGGCCATGGCCGGGTCACCATCGGCCGGCTCAAGAAGGACAAGCTCGACGTCAGCCAGGTGAACGCCCAGATCGCTCTGACACCGGGCGTGATGCAGGCCGGCTCGTATTCGTTCAATGGATATGGCGGCGCCGTGAACGGCAGCGCTCGATTCGATGTCGCCAATCCGAAGAGTCCTGGATTCAAGGTGAAGGCCAAGGTGGACTCGGTGGACGCCGACCACCTACTGTCGACCTGGACCGGCGCGCGCGGATGGCTGCACGGCCAGCTCGACAGCGAGCTGGACCTGGCCGGCGCCGGGGGCACGCCCGACGAGGTCAAGCGCACGCTGACCGCGATCGGCAAGGCGCTGATGACCGAGGGAACGATCGGTCCGGGACCGGCGCTCAATGCGGTCGCGAGCACGCTCGGGATCCCGGCCTTCAAGGAGATCCGGCTTCGCGATCTCAAGATGCCCTTCCGCGTGGAGCACGGGATGTTCATGACCGACAACGTCACGCTCGAAGGCAAGACCGGCAAGTGGCAGGCGGTCGGAGGCGTCAGCTTCGACGGCAAGCTCGACTACGCCGTCAGCGTCACGCTGCCTCCCGAGATCGCGTCGCAGCTCCAGACGAAATCGGCGTTCGCCGCCGGCGCGCTGAGCGATCCGCAGGGGAATCTGATCGTCGATCTCCGCGTCACCGGTCCAGCGGCGGCGCCGAAGGTGCGCGTCGACACGCAGGCGATCAAGGATCGCCTCATGGGCAAGGCCTCGCAGGCGTTGTCCGATCAGCGCCAGAAGCTCGAGCAGCAAGTGCAGGCGGGACTCGAAGAAAAGCGAAAGGCGGCGGTCGACAGTCTGCGGAAGATGTCGGATCAGCAGCGCCGCGCGCTCGAGGACAGCCTCAAGCGCAAGGCGCAGGACGTTCTCAAGGGCTTCTTCGG
>DASTBI010000127.1 GCA_035712145.1 Candidatus Eisenbacteria bacterium
CTGCTGCTGGAGGCCCATCCCAACACGCCTGCGAATGGAGTGCGGGACCGCCTGCAGAACAGCGCGGATGCGCGCGGTCTGTCGCCGGCGAACCCCGGCTTCCTGAACGCGGTCAACCGGCAGGGCGCCGGCATGCTCGACATCCCGGGCATGATCACCGCCAACACCGTCGTCCAGCCGGGCAAGATCTCGCTCGGCGAGACCTCGGGGAACCCGGTGGTCGCGTCGCTCACGATCATCAACAACAGCGACCACACGATCAGCTACAACCTCGGACATTCGCCCGCTCTCGCGACCGGGCAGAACGTCGCGCAGGCGAACGGCCTGTTCGGGGTGCCGCTCTTCAACGCGCCGAGCACGGTGTCGTTCAGCGTGAACCCGGTGGTCGTTCCGGCCGGCGGAAGTGCTTCGGTCGACGTCACGGTGACGGCGAACGCGGGTCTTGCGGATCGCAGCGTGTTCACCGGCTACATCGACGTGACGCCCGACGACGGCAGCGCCGACTACAGCGTTCCCTACACGGGACTGAAGGGTGACTACCAGTCGATCGCGGCGCTCACGCCGACGCCGTTCGGGTTCCCGTGGCTGGCGAAGCGCTCGGGCACGACGATCACCAACCAGCCTGCCGGCGCCTCGTACGTGATGTCGGGGCAGGACTTCCCGGTGTTCGCGTTCCATCTGGATCACCAGGTCTCGATCTTCCGCATGGAGGCCTTCAACTCGGTGACCGGACAGTCGAAGCACCTCATCACGAACATCAAGAACCTGTCGCGGAACGCCGCGGCCAGCTCCAACGCCAGCGGATTCGGCTTCTTCTTCACGATCACGTGGGATGGCTCGACGGTGAAGGGCAACCACGACCCCGAGATGCTGCCGAACGGCACCTACGTGGCGAAGATCACGGTCGTGAAGGCGCTGGGTGACGAAGGCACTCCGGGTCATACCGAGACCTGGACCTCTCCGGTCATCACGATCGCGCGTCCGGACATCTCGCTCGAGGCCTTCTGGCTGTCGCAGAACTCGGTGCAGGTGGGTGATCAGGTCACGCTGTCGGCGTCGGTCAAGAACACCCGCATCGATCCGCGTCCCGCCGTCAACGTCGAATTCCTCGACAACGACGTCGTCGTCGGATCGTCGGTGATCGACCTCGGCGTGGGTGAGACGCAGATCGTCGAGGTTCCCTGGACGGTGGGCGCCGAGGCCACGCACCGGATCAAGGTGCGGGTGCCTGCGCTGCCGACCGAGGAATACACGGCGAACAACGAGATCGCGATCGACGTGAACATCGGTGAGGCGATCGTGGGTGTCGGCAACCAGGGACCGCGCGTCCTGGCCTTCGCGCCGTCCAAGCCCAATCCCTCTCGCGGCAACGTGGCGTTCGGGTTCGCGCTGCCGAAGCAGGGACCCGTCTCGCTCGAGGTGTTCGACATCTCGGGACGGCGCCTCAAGAGCTGGCGCTGGAGCAACCTCGGAGCGGGTGACCACTCCGTGGTGTGGGACGGAAGGACCGAGGCGGGTCGCTCGGCGCCGGCCGGAACGGTGCTGCTCCGGTTGAACGCGATGGGCAAGACCCTCACGCAGAAGGCGGTCCGGCTGAATTAGTCGTTTCGGACCGAGTCGTAACAGGAGAGAGGCGGCCCGGAAGGGCCGCCTCTTCTCCATGGTGGCTCAGGGCTTGTAATAAAGTTTCAGAACGTATCCGGTGGAGTACCATCGAACCGGTCACTCCCCTGCGCGCCAACCTTCGGGACCGCTCTTGCCCATGCCACCATCCCCGCTCCGCCGCGCCGCCCGCGCAGGCCTGATCTCGGCCTGCCTCATGGGGTTGGCGGGCTTTGCCTTCGCGGCGGCGCCCTCGGGCCGGTACGTTCCCGATGTCGTGATCGTCAAGTTCCGCACCGCGCTCGACTCGAGGCTCAGGTCCTCGGCGCGGCTTCGGAGTGCTTTGCCCTCGGGACTCGAGACCGCGCGGCGCATCGCCCATCGGCCGGCCAACGCCGCGGCGGTGGCGCGTGGACTGGACCGGATCTACGAGATCCGGCTGCCCAGAGGCGCCGATGTGACCCAGGTGGCGGCGAAGCTCGCCCGGCTCCCGGAGGTGGAGTACGCGGAGCCGCGCTTCCTCTATTCGACCTTCGAGACCGAGTCCGTGGCCGGCGTCATGGCGACCCCCAATGACCCGCGCTTCGGCGAGCAGGGATTCCTCAACCTCATTCAGGCGCCCGCGGCCTGGGACATCATCAAGGCCGAGGGCAATCTGCCGCTGGTGGCGGTGGTGGATGGCGGGACGATGTGGACCCATCAGGATCTGCAGCCCAACCTCTGGACCAACCCCGGCGAGATCGCCGGGAACGGCCTCGACGATGACGGCAACGGGTTCATCGACGATCTTCACGGCTGGGACTTCCTCGCCAATGATCCCGACCCGCGCGGCTCGAGCACGACGCCGGCGAACGCCGATCACGGCACCCATACCGCGGGATTGCTCGCGGCGGTGACCAACAATCTCCTCGGCGTGGCGAGCGCCAGCTGGAACCCGCGGGTGCTCGCGGTGAATGCCTCGGCCTCGAGCGACAACTTCATCGCCTATGGATACGACGGCATCCTCTACGCGGTCGACAACGGCGCCCGGATCGTGAATCTGTCCTGGGGCGGCCCGGACTGGTCGCAGATGGGGAAGGACGTGGTCGAGTACGCCGTGTCCCAGGGCGCGCTCCTCTTCGCCGCCGCCGGCAACGCCGGCAACCAGATCCCGAACTATCCCGGCGCGTATCCCAACGTCTACGCGGTGGTCAACACCAACTGGCTCCCCGGCTCCGGCCCGGACACGCGGCGCTTCAGCTCGAGCTACGGAACCTGGGTGGATCTCGCCGCTCCGGGCTCGGACATGCTGAGCACCATGGACGCCAATCCTGGGAACACCTACGCGCTGATGAACGGCACGTCGATGGCATCACCCGTGGCGGCCGCGGTGGCCACGCTCATCAAGGCCCAGCATCCGACCTGGACGAATCTCCAGATCGGGGAGCAGCTGCGGGCGACCTGCGACAACATCGATCCCCTCAACCCCTCAGACCACTGGTACCGGCTGGGCAAGGGCCGCATCAACGCCCTGCGCGCGGTCACCGAGTCGCCGACCGCGGTCCGCATCACCGGCTTCTCCTTCGCCGACGGCGACGGCAACGGCCAGCTCAATCGCGGTGAGACGGTGACGCTGTCGCTCTCGCTGAAGAACTACCGGGCCCCGGCCGCGAACCTCAATCTCACGCTGACGAGCGCCACATCGGACATCGTGGTCGTGGACGGCAGCCAGGCGGTCGGAGCGCTGGCCGAAGGCGGCACGGTGTCGCTGCCGGCGGCCTTCTCGTTCACCGTCGCTTCGAACGCGGCGCTCGGCGGGCTCGCGGAACTGCGCGTCGGCATGACGGCGGCCGGATACAACGACTTCGAATGGATCCGGCTCCCGGTCGAGCCGGTCTACGAGACTCACGACGTGAACAAGGTCCAGGTCTCGCTCGCCGCGACCGGGAACGTGGGATGGATCGGCTTCCCGGGCGAGCCCGGAGGCGCCAAGGGGATGGGTCTCGGGTACGACGGCAGCGCCAATTGCCTCTTCGAGGGCGGGCTGCTCGTCGGCACGGATGGGACGCATGTGGCCGACGCCATTCGCACCGACAACGAGCACACGGACTTCGGCGCGCTCTATCCTCCGATACGCCGTACGCCCGGCCTGGTCTCGGCGCAGGAAACGCAGATGTCCTACATCGACGTCCCGAACCCCACCCAGCCTCTGGGAATTCGGGTCACCTCCGAGAGCCGCGCCTACACCACGAGCACGATCGACGACTTCGTCTTCCTGGGTTACCGCATCACCAACACGACCGGCGCCATCCAGAACGGCATGCGTGTGGGCCTTTTCTTCGACTGGGACATCGATGCCGAGCACTACGCCACCAACCGGGCGGACTGGGACGCGGCACGGGGCATGGGCTACGCCTTCGACACCAGCAACCCGAGCCTGCCCTACTTCGGCATCCTGGTCCTGCAGGGTGGCGCGCAGACGATCTACGCCGCGTTCCCACCCGGCAACTTCAGCGATTTCACCAAGTGGGAAGCGATGACCGGCGTGTACGGCACCAGCACCGGCCCAGGCGATGTGAGCAACATGCTCACCACCGGGCCGTTCACCGTCGCGCCCAACGACAGCGTGGCGGTGTGGTTCGCGCTCGTGGGCGGCCATACGCTCGCCGAGCTCCAGGCCAACGCCGATCAGGCGCGGGCGAAGTGGAATTCGCTGGTGGCGGCAGGCCCTCCCGAGCCGTTCTCCAACGGGATCTCGCTCGCGGAGTTGAGCCCCAATCCTTTCTCCGGTGGCACGCGGCTCGACCTCCGAATCGATCGGCCCCGCAACGTCTCGGCAAGCGTCTTCGACACGCGCGGGCGCCGGGTTCGAAGCCTCGGGAATCGCGCGTTCGCCGCCGGCTTCGCCAGCCTCGATTGGGACGGCAAGGACGACGAAGGACATGCGGTCGGCGCCGGGGTCTACTTCCTCAGCGTCGAGTCCGAAGGCCAGCGCTGGATGAAGAAGGCGATCGTTCTGCGCTGAGTCGCGACTTTCGGCAAGGCCGCTGATCCTCGGTCTGCCCAGGCCCGCTCGACGAGGGAATTGGCATTCGTGCCATCCGATGGTGCGCTATGATTTCGGCGTTCCGGGGAGGTGCGAATGCATTCCTCGTCGATTCCCGCGACCTGCGCTCGCCGCGCCATTCTCATTCCGATCACTTGCGGCCTGTTGATCGGTTTGTTCACCACGGATCTCGGTCTTGCGGCTGCTGACGCGAGTCGAGCTCACGTCCCCGACGTCTTACTGGTGAAGTTCCGGTCCACGCTCGATCACCGGCTCCGTGCGTCGGCTCGGCTGCGCGCGGCCATCCCCTCCGGACTCGAGAGGGCGCGTGCGATCTGGAATCGCAGAACCTCCGGCGCCGTGGCGGGCGGCATCGACCGCATTTACGAGATCCGCGTTCCTCGAGGGACCGACGTTGCACGGCTCGCGTCCCGACTATCCGCGCTGCCGGAAGTCGAATACGCCGAGCCGCGCTATCTCTACGCCCTCTTCGAGGGTTCGCCGCCGGGAATGATGGCGGTGCCGAACGATCCTCGTTACGCCACGGATCAGGCCTATCTCGGCCTGATCCAGGCCCCGAGCGCGTGGGACGTGCAGAAGAGCAACGCTGGTCCGCTGGTATGCGTGGTGGATGGCGGCACGAATTGGCAGCACGAAGACCTGCTCGCCAACATGTGGGCCAATCCCGGCGAGATCGCAGGGAACGGCCTGGACGACGACGGCAACGGCTTCATCGACGACATTCACGGCTGGGACTTCCTCGCCAACGATGGCGACCCTCGCGGGTCGCCGTCCACGCCCAGCAACGCCAACCACGGAACCCACACCGCCGGACTCCTGGCCGCCGTGACCCACAACGCGGTGGGGATGGCGAGCGCGAGCTGGAACCCGCGCCTGATGGCGGTGAACGCTTCTCACAGCTTCGACCAGTTCATCGCCTACGGGTTCGAGGGGATTCTCTACGCCGTCGACAACGGCGCGGCCATCGTGAGCCTCTCATGGGGCGGGGGCCAGTGGTCTCAATTCGGCAAGGACGTGATCGATTATGCCGTGGCCCACGGAGTCCTGGTGGTGGCCGCCGCAGGAAACCAGGGTCCAGGCGCTCCGCTCATTGTTTATCCCGGCGCCTATCCCAATGTCTATAGCGTGGTCAACGTCCAGCATCTGGCGCCGAACGCCGACAAGAAGCACTCGACGTCGAACTCCGGAACATGGGTGGATCTGTGCGCGCCGGGGACTTCGATTTTCAGCACCGTCGACAATGGAGTGAACAACGCGTACGCATCGTTCACCGGCACTTCGATGGCGACCCCGATCGCGGCAGCCGTGGCCGCGCTGATCAAGGCCCGGCACCCAACCTGGGACGGCCTCAAGGTGGGGGAGCAGCTGCGGGCCACCTGCGACAACATCGATGGCCTCAACTCCGGCCTGGCGTTCCAGCTTGGAAAGGGGCGGATCAACGCTCTTCGAGCGCTCACGCAATCCCCACCGTCCGTGAGGCTCACGGGTTGGACGTTCGGCGACGCCGACGGCAACGGTCAGCTGAACCGAGGCGAAACCGTGACGATGTCTCTGGACCTGCACAACTATCGGGCTTCCGCCACGAATCTTCAGCTGAGCCTGATCTCGACAACCTCCACGATCGTGGTCACGGATGGCACCGAAGCCATCGCGTCACTGGCCGAAGATGCGACCGTCTCGCTGCCCGCGGCCTTCTCGTTCGCCGTCAGCTCGAGCACCTTCATCGGCGCATCATTCCCGCTTCGGATCGGAATGTCAGCCAGCGGTGGATACACCGACTTCCAATGGATCGATGTGGTGGTCGAGCCACTGTACGAGACGCATGACATCAACCGTCTGCATGCATCGTTCACGTCGACGGGAGGGATCGGCTGGTGGGGGTTCGCGACTGAACCCGGAGGCCGGAAAGGTGAGGGCGTTCGTTTCGACGGCGGTCCGAACTGCCTCTTCGAAGGTGGATTCATGGTGGGTACCGACGCCGACCACCTGGCCGATGCCATTCGTATCCCCTTCTTCGAGGGTCCTGGCGAGAACTCGGACTTCTTCCCGAACGAGCCGCCGCCGTTCCGGCTGACGCCGGGCCTGGTCTCGGACCAGGAAATTCGCACATCATTCCGTGAGTTCCCGCAGGTCTTCGTCGGGGTGCGAGTCCAGGGGGAAACACGCGCCTTCGCTGCTCCGGCCAATCAGGACTTCATCCTCGCCGGCTACCGCGTCGTCAACACGAATACGACGGTGTTGACCGGACTGCGCGTCGGACTCTGGCTCGACTGGAACATCGACGAGAGTTATTTCGCCACGAACCGAGCCGACTGGGATGCGGCACGTGGTCTCGGATACGCGTGGGACACCACCGATCTGAGTCAGCCCTACTTCGGGGTCATGGTGCTGTCGGGCGGATCGAGCACCACATATTCGGCCTTGCCGTCGTCGAGCTACCCCAAGACGGCCAAGTGGAATGCCATGAATGGTTTGTTTGGAACCAGCAGCGGCCCCGGGGATGTTGCTCATGTTCTGGCTACCGGTCCGTTCAACGTGGCTCCAGGCGACAGCGTGGCGGTCTGGTTTGCCCTCATCGCCGGGCACAGCCTGGCCGAGCTGCAGGCGAGCGCAGACCAGGCGCGGACCTTGTGGAACTCGCTCGTGGCGGTCGAGCAGGGACCGAGTGCGGCCGGAATGTCGCTCGCGAAGCTGGCGCCCAATCCTTTCTCCGGAGGCACCCGGCTCGACCTCCGGATCGACCGGCCTCGCACCCTCGCGGCGAGCGTCTTCGACACGCGTGGACGCCGGGTTCGAAACCTCGGGAATCGCGCGTTCGGCGCCGGCTTCGCCAGCCTCGAGTGGGACGGCAAGGACGACGGAGGGCATGCGGTCGGCGCGGGAGTCTACTTCCTCAGCGTCGAGTCCGAAGGGCAGCGCTGGATGAAGAAGGCGATCGTGCTGCGCTGAGGCTCAGAGCAGCACGATGCGCGTCACCGCGCGGCGATCGCCCGCGCGCAGCTCGCAGAAGTAGATCCCTGGCGTGGCGCGCGCGCCGCCGTCGGTGCTCCGGTCCCAGCGTGCGGAGTGCTCGCCGATCCCGAGCCGGCCCTGAGCCAGCGTGCGCACCAGGCGTCCCGACGTATCGAAGATCCTCACGCTCGCCTCCGACTCCTTTTCGCCGTCTCCGGTCACGTCCGCGATGATCGGAGGCGATCCGTAGCTCGTCAGGGAATACGTCGCGGGAGCGGCGAATACTCCGCCGCCGAGACCCATGAGCACGGTGAACCCGTTTTCGAACCTGGCCGAGATGACGAGGTCCACCTTCCCGTCACCGTCGAGATCTCTGGCCGATATGTACTCGGGGGTTCCGGGCACGCCCGCGGCCGTGAACGGCGCTCGGAAGAGCGACGCCGCAGGGGCGGCGAGGGGCAGGCCGATCAGGACGGCCAGACTCGTGGCCGTGGGAAGGAGCCATCGGAAGGGCTGGGAGACGGGGAGCACGAACCCTCCAACGAGAGGGCTGAAGTGTAGACGTCTTCCTGGCCGATCAATCGATTTCCCGCCGGGTTTACCCTGCGTGGCCGCGGGTCTAGAGTACGCGGCCATGCCGGTCTCCAAGGATCTGGCCCGCGAAGTCATCGCCCGGCTCACCCAGTACGGCTCGCTCGACGTGCTGGCGCAGCGGATCGCCCCGGTGCCCCCCGAGGAGAAGGAGCTTCCGCCCGACGTCCCGCGGCCCAGCGACTGGTCCGAGGAAGCCCGAGCCCAGAGGATCGCCTTCCTCGAGGCGCGGGGCATGGAGCTGCCGAACCTTGCCGGGCGCGGCACGGCCATCGATCCCGAGACCCTCCGGGGGAACATCGAGCAGTACATCGGGATGACGCAGGTGCCGACCGGCGTCATCGGCCCGCTGAGGGTGAACGGCGTTCACGCGCACGGCGACTATTACGTGCCGCTCGCCACCACCGAGGGCACGCTGGTGGCCAGCTACCATCGCGGAGCACGTCTCGCGTCCCGTGCGGGCGGGGTCTCGGCGATCGTCACCACCGAGCAGGTGCAGCGCGCGCCCGGCTTCGTGTTCTCGCGCATCGCGGACGCCGCGGTGTTCGCCGCCTGGGCCACCACCCAGTTCGATCGCCTGCGCGAGGTCGCCGCCACGCGAACGTCGCACGGACAGCTGATCGACCTGCTGGCGCACGTCGAAGCCAACCAGGTCTATCTGATCCTCGCCTACCACACCGGCGACGCCGCCGGGCAGAACATGGTGACCTTCTGCACCGAAGCGGTGTGCGAGACCATTCTCGAGACCAGCCCGGTCAAACCGGTGTCGTGGTTCCTCGAGGCCAACATGTCCGGTGACAAGAAGGCCACCGTCCTCAGCTTCCTGCAGACCCGCGGTCGCCACGTGATGGCCGAGGTGACGCTGCCACGGCGGCTCGTCGAGCGCGGGCTCCATACCACGCCCGAGCGCATGGACGAATACTGGCGCACGAGCTTCGTCGGCGGCGCGCAGAGCGGCTCGATCGGCGTGAGCGGACACATCGCCAACGGCATCGCCGCCCTGTTCCTGGCGTGCGGCCAGGACGTGGCGTGCGTCAGCGAGGCCAGCGTCGGCATCACGCGCCTCGAGCTGACCGGCACCGGCAACCTGCACTGCGCGGTCACGCTTCCGAACCTGATCGTCGGCACCGTGGGCGGCGGCACGCGGATGCCGACCGCGCGCGAGTGTCTGCGCATCATGCGCTGCGAGGGAGCGGTCGAGAACAAGCGCCAGGCCAGCAAGTTCGCCGAGATCGCCGCGGCGGTCGCGCTGGCCGGGGAGATCTCGATCGTGGGCGCGATCTGCGCGGGAGAATTCGCCGGATCGCACCAGCGCTTGGGCCGGGCGCCCGCGGGCTGAGGCGCCGAGATCCGGCGATGAGCGCGACCCGGCGCCAGGCCGAAGCGCCGGACCGCGTGCCCGAGAACCGCGCGCCGCTTCTCCAGCGCTTCTTCGTCTACCAGGCCGAGCGGTTCCCGCTCCTCGCGCTGGTTCCGCTGATCACGCTGTTCACCTTCTCCTCGGCGGCGTACTCACGACTGGCGCGCGGAGCTTCCGGATTCGTCCCAGGGGCGGTGTTCGCGGTCGGCAGCTTCACCGCGATCACCATCTTCTTCATGCTGCGGGTGCTGGACGAGCACAAGGATGCGCCCTGGGACCAGCGCTTCCGCCCCGAGCTGCCGGTGCCGCGCGGACTGATCTCGCTCGCCGAGCTCAGGTGGATCGGCGCCGGCGTGACGGCGGCCGCGATCCTTGCCAACCTCCTGGTCGCGCCCATCCTGCTGCTCCCGCTCCTCGTCGTGGCGATGTGGGCGACGCTGATGACCAAGGAGTTCTTCGTTCCCGCCTGGCTGCGCGCCCATCCCGCGGCCTACCTGCTCACGCACATGGCGATCATGCCGCTCATCGACGGCTACACCACCGGCCTCGACTGGCTGCTGGCCGCGGAGCACCGTCCGCGCGGCCTGCTGCTGTTCCTGCTCGTGACGTTCGCGAACGGCTGCCTCATCGAGATCGGGCGAAAGATCCGGGCGCCCGAGGGCGAGCGTGAAGGCGTGGACACCTACACGCGCGCCTGGGGCGTGCGGATGGCGCCGATCGTATGGCTGTCCACTCTCGCCGCCTCGGCGCTCCTGGCATGGAGAGCCGCGGTGAACACCGGCACCGCGCGGGAGGCCCTGGTCGTGCTCGCTCTGCTGGCCGTGCCGTGCGCGTGGCCGGCGTTCCGCTTCGCGAGACGTGCCTCGGTCCCGGCGTCCCGCCACATCGATGGCGCGAGTCAGCTGTGGCCCGCCGTCACCTACCTCGTGCTGGGCGCCATGCCCTTCCTGATCCACGCCATGAGGCGGCCATGAGCGCCCCCTCCGCTGGCGTGTCGCGCTCGTGGATCCACGTTCCCGGCGGCGACCAAGCCGCGCCGGTCGAGCAGGTCGGAGGCAAGGGCCATCACCTCGAGCGGCTGCTGGCGCTGGCCCGCGGCGATGCGGGGTTCTGTGTCCCGAGCTTCGTGGTCGTGACCACAAGGGCGTACGACACCCTGGTGGGCAGCGCGCGGCCGTGGCCGGCCGACGAGGCGCAGGCTCGCGCTCGCGCGGCCGAGGTTCGAGCCGCGCCGCTTCCGCCGGAGCTCGAGCACGATCTCCCCGCCGCGCTGAAATCCTCGGGACTCGATCGGCGCCTGCTCGCGGTTCGCTCGTCGGCGGCGGCCGAGGACAGCGCGGCGCGCTCGTTCGCCGGCCAGTTCGACAGCGTGCTGGGCGTGCGCGCCGACGACGACCTCGAGGCGCTGAAGCGGGCGCTGCGGCAGGTTTGGGCTTCGGCCTTCAACGCATGGGCGGCCGCGTATGGCGCGGCCGGCGGCGCCGTGGCGCCGGTGCGCATGGCGGTGGTCATCCAGGAGATGGTGGACCCACGCGTTTCGGGGGTCGCCTTTTCCGCCGATCCGGTTTCGGGCGCTCGCCACACCGCGGTGGTGAGCGCGGTCCATGGCCTTGGGGAAGGACTGGTGAGTGGCGAGCTCGACGCCGACACCTATCGGGTGCGCTTCGCCTCCGATTCCGTCCACGTCGAGTCGAGCCTGGCTCGCAAGACCCATGCGGTCCGGCTCACCGCCTCGGGAGGAACGCAGCTCGAAGCGCTTCCCGAAGAGCGTCAGGACGCCCCCGCGCTGGGGGACGAGGAGGCGAAGCGCGTCGCCCGGGTCGCACGCCAGCTCGAGCGTGCGTTCGGATCGCCGCAGGACATCGAGTGGGCGCTCGGCGGCGCTCCCGACCGGCTGTTCGTGCTCCAGGCTCGTCCGATCACGACCCTCGGTTCCTCTCGCGTCGCGCCTCGGACCGGCGAGCGCTGGGTGTGGGACAACAGCAACATCATCGAGAGCTACAGCGGCGTCACGACGCCGCTCACCTTCACCTTCGCCCGCGAGGTCTACGAGAGCGTGTACCGCCAGTTCTGCCGCCTGATGGGGACGCCGGAAGCGCTGATCGAGTCGCACCAGCCGGTGTTCGCCAACATGCTCGGGCTGGTGCGCGGGCGCGTGTACTACAACCTGCTCAACTGGTATCGCACGCTCGCGCTGCTTCCGGGATTCCAATTCAATCGCTCGTTCATGGAGCGGATGATGGGCGTGCGGGAGGCGCTCGAGGATCCGCCGCCGCCG
Source organism: Candidatus Eisenbacteria bacterium (assembly GCA_035712145.1). Classification (NCBI taxonomy): domain Bacteria; phylum Candidatus Eiseniibacteriota; species Candidatus Eiseniibacteriota bacterium. The sequence continues at coordinate 11,830 of DASTBI010000127.1, forward strand.
CCCAGCGCCGGCAATCGCCTGCGCGATCTCGCGAGTCTCACCCGCATGATCCTCCGCATGGTCCGCGAGGCCGGAAAGCTCCAACGCGAGGTCCCGGCCTTCCACGCGCGCGTCGAGAGCGCGATCGGACCGCTGCGCCACGCGGACGTGAGCGCATGGCCGGCGGCCGAGGCGCTCGCGCTCTATCACCAGCTCGAGCGCCGGCTGCTCGAGCAGTGGCGACCGCCGCTGGTCAACGACTTCTTCGCGATGGTGTTCTTCGGCGTGCTCTCGCGGCTCACCGAGCGCTGGCTTCCGGGCTCGCCGCCGACGCTGGTCAACGATCTCCTGTGCGGCGAAGGAGGCATCGTCTCGACCGAGCCGGCGCGACGAGTCATGGCGCTGGCCGGCCTGGTGCGTCAGGATCCGGAGCTCATCCAGGCCTTCGCGGCGGAGCCCGACGATCGCCAGCTGCTGGCGCGGCTCGAGCGTCTTCCCGGCGCCGAAGCGCTGGTGCGCGAGATCCATCGTTACCTGGACGACTTCGGCGATCGCTGCATGGAGGAGCTCAAGCTCGAGACGGTCACGCTCGGCGAGGATCCCGCGTTCCTGATCGCGATGATCCGCGCCTACGCCACTCGAGGCACCACCGATCCCAAAGCCGCCTGGGAGCGGGAGCGCGCCATTCGCCGCGGGGCCGAGGCCCAGGTGAAGGCAAACCTCGAGGGATGGAAGCATGCGCTCTATCAGTGGGTGCTGGTGCGGGCCAGGCGGCGCGTGCGTGACCGGGAGAATCTGCGCTTCGAGCGCACCCGTGTCTTCGGCGTGGTTCGCCGCATCGTCATTGCGCTGGGCCGCGATCTCGCGCGACAAGGGCGGATCGCCGACGCCCGTGATGTGTTCCACCTCACGCGTCACGAGCTGTTCGCGGCCTTCGAGGGCGGATCGAACGCCGACCTCCAGGCGCTGGTGCGGGAGCGGCGCGAGCGGTTCGAGTCATGGGCGCGCGAGACGCCGCCTCCCGACCGATTCGAAACCTACGGCGCCCCCGGAGCGTGGGGGCCGGATTGGATCGCGAGCGCCGAATCGGCGACGTTGGCACCTGGCGCAGGCGCCGCCGAGCTGCGCGGAACCGGATGCTGTCCCGGCGTGGTGAAGGCGCCGGTGCGGGTGGTGCGCGATCCGCGCGGGGCGCGCGACCTGGAGGGGAAGATTCTGGTGGCGGAGCGCACCGATCCAGGATGGACGCTGCTCTTTCCCGCGGTGCGGGGCCTGCTGGTGCAGCGCGGCAGCCTGCTCAGCCACTCGGCGATCGTGGCTCGAGAGATGGGACTGCCCTGCGTCGTCGGCATCCCCGGGCTGCTCGACATCCTGGAAGACGGCGAGGTCGTCGAGATGGACGGCGCCGCGGGCGTGGTGCGCCGCCAGAAGGCGACGGCCGCGTCGTGACGGCTCCCGCCGCGGCCCGCGCGCGTGCGCCGGAAGCATCCATCGGGCAGCGCGCCGCGTTCGACTTCGTCCGCTACGGCAACGTGTGGGAGGACGCCGACATCCTGTGCGAGGCGCTGGCTCCGGTCGCCCGTGGCGGCAGGCTGTGCTCGATCGCCTCCGCCGGGGACAACGCACTGGCCCTGCTGACACTGGATCCCGCGGAAGTGGTCGCCGTGGACCTGAGCGGAGCTCAGCTCGCCTGCCTGGATCTGCGCATGGCCGCCTTCCGGCGCCTCGATCATGCCGAGCGGCTCGCGTTCCTGGGAGTGACGGCTTCGGACCGCCGAGCCGAGGTGTATCGGCAGCTGCGCGGCGATCTCTCGCCGTCCGGACGCGAGTTCTGGGATGCGCACCCCGTGGCGATCACGGCGGGTCCCATCCACGCCGGCAAGTTCGAACGCTACTTCCGGCTCTTCCGCCGCTGCGTGCTGCCGCTCATCCACGGCCGGAGCACGGTGCGCGATCTCGTCCGACCCAAGTCGGTCCAGGATCAGCGCGCCTTCTACCAGTCCCGCTGGGATACGTGGCGCTGGCGGGCGCTGTTCAAGGCGTTCTTCAGCCGCGCGGTGATGGGCCGGCTGGGCCGCGACCCCGAATTCTTCGCGGGCGTCCACGGTCCGGTGGGTGAGCGCATCCTCGAGCGGACGCGCCAGGCTCTCACCGAGCTTCCGGTCTCCACCAACCCCTATCTCGTCTTCATCGTCTGCGGCACGTTCACCGCCGACGCGCTGCCGCGCTACCTGCGTCCCGAGCACGAGGCGGCGATCCGCGCCCGGCTGGATCGTCTGCGGCTGCGTCAGGGCACGGTGCAGTCGGCCGGCGGCGTGTTCGACGGATTCAATCTCTCGGACATCTTCGAGTACATGCCGATGCTGGAGCACGAGATCTGTTACGCGGACATCCTCGACCACGCGCGCCCCGGGGCGCGACTCGTCTACTGGAACATGCTGGCGCCCCGCTCGCGTCCGTCGAGTCTGGCGGCCCGCGCAGCGCCGCTCGAAGGCGAGGCCCGCGCGCTGCACGCCCGCGATCGAGCCTGGTTCTATCAGCGGCTGCACGTCGATCAGGTGAGTGGAGGAAAGGCGTGATCGCGGCGTTGCCGGCGTTCGGCACCCCGATGGGCGAAGCCGCGCGGGCGGCACTGGTCCTGTCGGCGTTCTTCGTGCTGGTGATCGCCGCCGAGCTTTGGCACCGGCGCCTCCATCCGCCGATCGAATGGACGCGCAAGCTCGTGCACTTCGGCGCCGGGCTCCTGGCGTGCGCGTTTCCGTGGTGGTTCGACTCCCCGTGGACGCTGCTGGCCGTGGCCGCGACCGGTGGCGCGCCGATCTTCGTGGCTCGCGCTCGCGGGGGGCTCCAGAGCATCTTCGGCGTCGAGCGGCGCTCCTTCGGCGACGTCTACTTCCCGATCGCCATCTTCATCCTCTTCCTGGTCGGCCGGCACACGCCGGTCTTCTACGTGGTGGCGCTGCTGACCCTGGTCGTCGCCGATGCGCTGGCCGCCGTGCTCGGCCGCGCCTACGGCAAGCACCGGTACCGGGTCACCACCGAGCAGCGAAGCCTCGAAGGATCCGCGGTGTTCCTGTTCGTCACCTTTCTGGTGGTCCATTTGCCGCTGTTGCTGGCGACCAACATCGAGCGCGGCGCGTGCGTGCTCATGGCGGCCCAGATCGCCTTGCTGGTCGGCTCGTTCGAAGCCATCGGCACTCAGGGCAGCGACAACCTGTTCGTGCCGCTCGGCGCCTATTATCTGCTTACGAAGCTCACGCCCAAGCCGCTCGAGGCGATCGTCGTCCAGATCCTGGTGCAGATGGCGATCCTGATGCTCATGCTGTGGATCTCCCGCCGCACCCGCTTCTTCTCGTTCAGCGGCGCGATTGCCGCGCACCTGATGCTGTACGCGGCGTTCAGCCTGGGCGGGCCGTCCTGGATCGTCGCTCCCGCGCTGGCGTTGACCGTGGCCATGGTGCTGGAGCAGCGGCGCGTGGCGCGCATGCGACGGCCGGCGTCGGCCGACCACGACGTCGCGGTCATCTTCTATGTGAGCGTCGTGGCGGTGCTGCTCATCTTCGCCGACAACACCTTCAGCACGGCGCTGGCGAGATCGTCGGCCCTGCGCGGGTGGCATCCGTTCCTCGGGCCCTACGTTGGCTCGCTCTCCGGGGCCATCGCGATCGTCGCCTACCTCGGCCTCGAGAGCTCCCCCCGCGTGCGCCACCGCTCGCCCGCATGGCGCGCACTCGCCAGCGGCCTGATCGGCTTCGGCGTGGTGGCGCCGCTCGGACTGTGGGCGTCACGCGGCGCGGGGCGGGTGGGCATCGAGTTCGGGACCGCCGCCGTGCTGAGCGCCGTGGCCATGCTCGTCTTTCTCGCGCTGCGCCGCGGCTTCGCCCAGCCGCCCGGGACGGGATGGAACCTGCGCTACCTCGCGCTTTCGGTGCTGGCGGCGACGCTGATCACCATGCCGCTCCACTTCCATTGGATCCAGGCCGGCGCCTGGGCGCTGCGATGAGCGCGATCAGGATCGAGTCGGCCGGCGACGCGCGGAGCTTCGAGGAGGTGCGCGAGCGGGTCGGACCGGAAGCCGCGAGCGAGGCGCCGCCTCTGCCGGGCTCCACGCTCATGGTGGCGTGGCGGGGCGATCAGCCGGTGGCCAGGCTGGCTTGCCGCGTGGCGCCCGACCTGCACGACGCTCCGGGCGCGAGTGGCATGGTGGGCTTCTACGAAGCGCTGGAGTCCGAAGCCGGCGCCACTCTGCTGCGAGCCGCGTGCGCGGCGCTCGCCGAGCGCTCGGTCGCACGCGTGCTGGGCCCGATGAACGGCAGCACGTGGGCCCGCTACCGCCTGGCGCTCCGGCCGCCCGGGGAAGCGCACGGCGACGATCCGCCGTTCCTCACCGAGCCGTGGAACCCGCCGCGCTACCCCGGGGACTTCGAGGCGGCCGGGTTCTCGGTGGTGGCCCACTACGAGAGCCGCATCGATCTGGATCTCGATGCCGATGCGGAGGATGCGGACACGCTGGAGGCGCGCGTGCGGCACGCCGGAATACGCGTGCGCGCACTCGAGCCAGGGGACTTCGATCGCGAGCTCGCGCGCCTGTTCACCCTGAGTCTCGAGTGCTTCGCCGGCAACCTCTATTACACGCCGATCGACTTCGACACCTTCCGCGCGCAATACGAGAAGATCCGGCCGCTGATCGATCCCACCCTGGTGCTCATCGCGGAGACCGACCGACGGCCGGTCGCCTTCCAGTTCGCCTTCCGCGACCCGCTCTCGCCGGATCCTTCGAAGCCGCGGGTGATCGTGAAGACGGTGGCCACGTCGCCTGCCTGCCGCGGGCTCGGTCTCGGCGGTCACATGCTCGACCTCATCCGTCGCCGGGCGCGCGAGATGGGCGCGGGCAGCGTGATCCACGCGCTCATGTACGTGCGCAACCTCTCGATGCGCATGTCGGCGCGTCACGAGACCGAGGTTTTCCGCCGCTACGCGCTCTATCAGTGGACGCCCTGAACCCCAACATCGCGGCGCGGCTCGCCGAGCCGGCGGCCCGCATTCCAGGACGCACGGCGATCGTCGACGGACGGCATGACACACGGCTCACCTTCGGCGAGCTGGCGGAGCAGGTCGCCGCCCTGGCCAACGGGATCGAGGCGCGTGGCATCGTATCCGGGGACCGCGTGCTGCTGTTCGTGCCGATGTCCGCCGACCTGTACGTGGCCCTGCTGGCGGTGCTCCACCTCGGCGCCGTGGCGGTGTTCGTGGACGCCTGGGCGGGCCGATCGCGGCTCGATGCCGCGGTCCGCGCCGCCAGACCCAAGGCCTTCATCGGCACCGCGAAATCGCACCTGCTGCGCCTCGTGAGCCCGGCGCTGCGCGCGGTGCCGCTCGCGCTGGTGGCACATTCGCCGGGCTTCACGCTGGCGCGTCTGATGAAGGGCGGCGCCGCCCGCGCTCCGGCGCAGCTCGCGGGCGACGCGCCCGCGCTCGTCACCTTCACCACCGGAAGCACAGGACGCCCCAAGGCGGCCGCACGATCGCACGGCTTCCTGTGGGCGCAGCACGAAGCGCTGGCACGCGAGCTGGCCCCGCGTCCGGACGACGTCGACATGCCCACGCTGCCGGTGTTCGTGCTCAACAACCTGGCGGCCGGCATCCCCAGCGTGCTGCCCGATTTCGACCCGCGGCGACCGGCCGACATCGATCCGCCGCGGGTGCACGCGCAGATGACCCGCGAAGGCGTCACGACGACGAGCGGGTCGCCGGCCTTCTACGAACGTCTGGCCGAATGGTGCGAAGCCCGGGGCGAGCGCCTACCGGTGCGCGCTCTGTTCACCGGCGGGGCGCCGGTGCTGCCGCCGCTGGCGCGCCGCCTGGCGGCGGTGACCGATGGAGAGGTGCACGTCGTCTACGGCAGCACCGAGGCCGAGCCGATCGCCGCCATCGAGGCTCGCGCCATGGATCGAGCCATGGCGGAGGGAAGCTCGAACGGCCTTTGCGTGGGAGCGCCCACCGAGGGGCTCCATCTCCGGCTGGTGCGGCCTCACGATGGCCCGATCGCGCTCGGAACGAACGGTTGGAGGGATTGGGACGTGGGAGCGGGGGAGGTCGGGGAAGTGCTGGTGAGCGGGGCTCACGTGTTGCCGGGCTACCTGGACGATCCTGAATCCGACCGCGCGCAGAAGGTCCGGGATGGAGACCGCGTCTGGCACCGGACCGGTGACGGAGCCTGGCTCGATCCCGAGGGGCGTCTCTGGCTGATGGGACGCGTGAAGCACCGGGTGCGTCGTGGCGGCGAGACCTGGTGGGGCACGGCTGCGGAAGTGCGCGCGCTGCGGGTCGATGGGGTGCGTCATGCCGCCTACCTCGGACTCGCGGACGACCGGCTGGGGGAGCGGGCGGTGCTGTGCGTGGAAACCACGCGGGGCGGGATGGACGAGCGACTGCGGCGCAAGCTGCGAGACGCCCTGGGCGAGTGGCCGGCGGACGAGCTGCTGGCGCTGGAGATTCCTCGCGACCCTCGACATGCCTCGAAGACCGACCTCGACCGGCTGCGGGCGGTTCTCACCGGGCGACACGGCAGCCGGTAGCTCCCATCCGGCCCTGGAGGGATCGCTCCTCCGAAACGATTCCCTTGCCGCGGCCGGGGAACCTACTTAGTCTGTCAGCCTCGTGGCGTCGCCTCCGACGTGGCGGAGGCGATGATCGTCGCAGGGACGCGACCGGAAAGAGGGACCGATGTCCCCGGCGAACCTCTCGCGCCGCATGGCACTCCTCCTTGCGGTCGGCGCCGCCTATTACGGTGCGGGAAAACTCGGGCTGAGCCTCGCGTTCGTGAATGCGAGCGCGACCGCCGTGTGGCCGCCCGCCGGCATCGCGCTGGCGGCGCTGCTCCTGTTCGGCAACCAGGTCTGGCCAGCCATTCTCGTGGGCGCCTTCCTGGTCAACCTGACGACCGCCGGCACGGTGACGACCTCCATCGCCATCGCCGCGGGGAACACACTCGAAGGCTTGCTCGGCGCTTTTCTGGTGCGCCGCTTCGCGTCGGGCACCCGCGTCTTCGAGCAACCGCAGGACATCCTGAAGTTCGCCGGCCTGGCCAGCGTGAGCGCCATGCTGGGCGCCACGATCGGGGTCGCCACCCTGGCGCTCGGCGGCCTCGCGAGCGGGCCATCGCTCGCTCGCACCTGGCTCACCTGGTGGCTGGGCGACACGGCGGCGGTGTTGGTCGTCGGCCCGCCGCTGATCCTGTGGGGTCTGTCCGCGCGGATCGAGGCTTCGCGCCGGTTCATGCTCGAAGCCGCGCTGCTCCTGCTCGCGGTCGTGGCTTCCGGACTCCTCGTGTTCAGCGACCGGTGGGGCATCTCGCACGGCAACTTCCCGCTCCACTTCCTGTGCGTGCCGCCGCTCCTCTGGGCAGCCTTCAGCTTCACCCAGCGGGAGACCGCGACCGCGCTGCTCCTGACGTCTGCGATCGCGGTCTGGGGCACGCTGCGCGGCGCCGGGCCCTTCGGTCTCTACGACCCGCAGATCTCGCTGCTGCTGCTCCAGGCTTTCATGACCGTGACCGCGGTCACCATGCTGCCGCTGGCCGCGGCCGTGGCGGAGCGCCGGCGCATCGAGCTGCGGATCCGCCAGCTCAACCAGGGACTGGAGCAGCGGGTGAGCGACGCCACGCGGCGGCTGCGCGCCACGAATGACGAGCTGCGCAACCAGATGGCCGAGCGGGAGCGTGCGGCCAAGGATCTCCAGCGCAGCGAGGCGCGGCTCCGAGAGGCCCAGCAGGTGGCGCGCATCGGCTCATGGGAGTGGGACATCGGCCGCAACGTCGTGTGGTGGTCGGAGCAGCTCTACGAGATCTTCGGGCTCCAGCCGGCGGAGTTCGGCGCGAGTTACGAGGCCTATCTCGAGCGCGTGCACCCGGAAGATCGCGAGGTCACGCATGCCACGGTTCAAAACGCGCTGCGCGACCGCAAGGCCTACACCTTCGAGCATCGCGTGGTGCGTCCCGATGGGCGCATCATCCACCTCTTCGCCCGCGGCCGCGTGGTCTGCGATCCGACCGGCGTTCCGATCCGGATGCTCGGCACCGGACAGGACATGACCGAGCGCCTCCGGATCGAGGAGGAGCGGGCCGCACTGCTCCGGCAGCAGATCGCTCGCCGGGAGGCCGAGCAGGCCAACGAGTTCAAGGACCAGTTCCTGGCCACGGTCTCGCACGAGCTGCGCAATCCGCTGAACGCCATCATCGGCTGGGCCCGCTTGCTCCGGGACGGGGATCTCGAACCCGCGGAGAAGCAGCGTGGAATCGAAGCCATCAACCGCAATGCGGATCTCCAGAGTCAGCTGATCCTGGATCTGCTGGATCACTCTCGCGTCACCGCCGGCCGGCTCGAGCTGAGGCAGCAGCTGGTCGGGCTGGCTTCGATCATCGAGCAGGCCGTCGAAGCCGTGAGGCCTGCCGCCCGGGACCGACAGATCGCGATCGAGGCACGGCTCGAGGCGCCCGGCGCCTGCGTGTGGGGCGACCCTCATCGTCTGCAGCAAGTCACCTCGAACCTGCTCGCCAACGCCATCCGATTCATTCCCGAAGGTGGCCGCATCGAGGTCTCGCTGTCCCACGAGGCCGAGCACGCGGTGCTGCGCGTGGCGGATGACGGTCCGGGGATCGACCCGGAGTTCCTGCCGCACGTCTTCGAGAGCTTCCGTCGCGGGACCTCGAGACCGGCGCGCCGCCAGTCCGGGTTGGGTCTCGGCCTCGCCATCGTGCGTCAGCTGGTGGAGCTCCACGGCGGCACCGTTCGCGCCACGAACCGGCCGGAAGGCGGCGCGGTCTTCGAGGTCCGTCTCCAGCTCGCCGGGACCCGCGCGGAAGCCCCCTGGGAGCCGACGCCGACCGAGGCTGCCGCTCCGATCAACGGCTCACTCGACGGACTCCGAGTGCTGCTCGTGGATGACGATGTCGACACCGGAGAAGTCCTGCGCCTGATGCTGGATGGCCATGGCGCGAGCCTCGACATCACTCGCTCGTGCGCCGAAGCCTTGACCCGCTTCGAGGCCTCGCGCCCCGACTTGATCATCAGCGACATCGACCTGGCGGATGACGACGGCTATGAGCTGTTGAGGAGGATTCGCTCGCGGCCCCCCGAGGATGGTGGAGCCGTGGCGGCCATCGCCCTCACCGCGTGCGCGCGGCCGGAAGATGCGTGCGCGGCCATTCGCTGCGGCTACCAGGTGCATCTCGCCAAGCCGTTCGAGGGCGTCCAGCTCATGCGGATCATTCGCGACCTCACTCGGCCGGCGCCCGTCAGGACCTGATCGGCGCAGACTTAGCCGCGCCGGTCGCCTCCAAACCAGCGCCGGTCGCTGCACCGGTTGCCCGCAGGCGCCGGCGAACCCACGGTTGAGAAGTCGTCTTCGCGCTCCGGGCGCACCTCTCCTCGACCACGTCTCTGGAGGCACCCATGGCGCGGACTCTTCGCCCCTCGTCGCTCGCGGCCGCCGTCCTGCTCGCGCTGCCCTCCCTGGCCATCGCCAAGGACATCACCCTTCCGCCGAGTGGCGACAACCAGTTCAGCTCGGTCACCCAGGGCATCGGACTGGTGCGCGTGACGCTCACGTACAACAGCCCGAACGTGCACGGGCCCGACGGCAAGGATCGGGCGGGGCACATCTGGGGCGAGCTCGTGCCTTACGGCCTCGCCGATCTCGGCTACAACGATTGCAAGTCGTGTCCCTGGCGCGGCGGCGCCAACGAGAACACGACCTTCTCCGTTTCCCATCCGGTGAGGATCGAAGGGCAGCCGCTGCCCGCCGGCACCTACGGGCTGTTCTTCATTCCCGGGAAGGAGGAGTGGACGGTCATCTTCTCGAAGAACCACAAGTCGTGGGGTGCTTACTGGTACGACCCCGCCGAGGATCAGTTGCGGGTCACGGTGAAGCCCGCCGAGTGCGAATACCGCGAGTGGCTCACCTACGAGTTCACCGATCGGGAGAAGGATCACGCGACCGTCGCCTTGAAGTGGGAGAAGCTCCAGGTTCCCATCCAGATCAAGGTCGACGACATGCCGGGGGTCTACGTCGAGAACCTGAAGCAGGAGTTCCGCAACGCCCAGTCGTTCAAGTGGGAGAACTTCCGCGAAGCGGCCATTTTTTGCCTGACCTCGAAGTCGCATCTCGACCAGGGTCTGGTGTGGGCCGAGAAGGCGGTCAGCGATCCCGCGAACGGAGTGGCCAACTGCAAGACCCTGTCGGTGCTGGCGGAGCTGCAAATCGCCAATGGCAAGAAGGAAGAGGGCATGAAGACGATGGACCGCGCGATCGCCATGCCCGACGCGACGCCGGTCGATCTTCACCAGATCGCCCGCTTCCAGCAGATCTCCGGCAACAACGATCTGGCGATCAAGGTCTACAAGGCCAACGCCAAGCGCTTCCCCAACCAGTGGCCGGTCAACGTCGGCCTGGCGCGCGCGGAGAATCTCCAGGGGAACAACAAGAAGGCGGTGGAGTACGCCAAGAAGGCGCTGGCCCAGGCGCCCGATCCGATGAACAAGAAGAACCTCGAAGGCCTGATCGCTCAGTGGAGCGCGCCCGCCGCGGCCACGGCGTCGAACAAGTAGGGAAGGTGGGTCCAGGCCGCGCGCCCGCGGCTCTGGCTGATCTCGCCTAGGCTCGCGGGCCGGGCCACCAATTGCGCCGGCCCGCGAGTTTCATCAGCGCCGGCACCAGCACCACGCGGATGAGCGTGGCGTCGAGCGCCACCGCGAAGGCCAGCCCCAGGCCGAACTCCCGCGTCGCCGTGAGCCGCGTGAAGCCGAAGGCGGCGAAGATCGACACCATGATGAGCGCCGCGCTGGTGATGATGCCGCCGGTCCTCGCGAGTCCCAGCGCCACCGCGCGATCGTTGTCGCCCGATTCCATCCAGGCCTCGCGCACCCGCGCCAGCAGGAAGACCTCGTAGTCCATCGACAGCCCGAACAGGATGGTGAAGAGCATCAGCACGATGAATGAGTTGAGCCCGCCCGGGGGCTCCAGGCGGAGCAGGCGCGCGCCGTGCCCGTCCTGGAAGACCAGCACCAGGAATCCATACGCGGCGACCACCGAGATGGTGTTGAGCAGCGTGGCCTTGAGCGGGATCAGAACCGAGCGGAAGAGGAACGCCAGCACCACGAAGGTGATCACGATCACCGCGATCACGACCGCGGGCAGCCGTCCCATCAGCTCGTGGTCGAAATCGGCCATCACTGCGCTCGACCCACCCCACCAGAGGGTGAGCCCCGCCGCCTCGGCCGCGGGGAAGCGCTTCGCGCGCAGCTCACGCAGGAAACGCATGGTCTCGGGCTCGCCCGGCTCGGTGGGCGTGACCAGCGCGGCGATGCCGAGCCGTCCATCATCACTGACCACCGCGCGCGCTGCACTGCGGATCGGCTGTGGCAAGGAGTCGAGAGCGATGCTGCCGGGGCTCAATGCGCCCGCTCGGCCGAGGAGCTGAGGCAGTCCCAGCAACGTGCCGCTTCGCGGGTCGAGGCGCAGCGCGTTGCTCACTTCGAGCAGCGCGCGACGCTGGTCGGGACCGAGCACCGATGCGCCGACCGGAGCTTCCACGAGCATGACGATCGGGCCCATCCAGCCCTTCGGGAACCGCTCGGCGAGCGCGTCGAAGCCGCGGCGTGACTCCAGCTCGACCGGCAGGTCGCGCGGACCCACGTTCCAGGTCTTCAGCCGGAACACCGGGGCGATGAACACCGCCAGGATCAGCGCGGAGACCGCGAGGGCCCACCACGGCCTTCGCATGACGGCGGAGGCCCATCGCTCCCAGAAGCCTCGATCCACAGGCGTGGCGCGCGGGCGCCGCGGCCAGTCGACGGCGGGACCCAGCCATGCGAGCAGGGCGGGGAGGAGGGTCATCGCCGCCGCCACCGCCGCGACCACGACCACGATCCCGCCGATCGCGATCACGTGGAGGAACGGCGCGCGCACCAGGAACAGCGCGAGGAAGCCGACGGCGACCGTCGCGCCCGAGAACGCGACCGCGTGGCCCGCGGCGCTCGCCGCCTCGGCCGCCGCGGCCGCGGGCGCCAGACCACGCGCGATGGCCTCGCGGAAACGGCTGAGCACGAAGAGCGCGTAGTCGATGCCCACGCCGAGGCCGATCATCACCGTCACGTTCTCGGCGAACACGCTGACCGCGCGCTGCGCGCTGAGGCCGTAGAGGGCGGCGAGACCGATCATGGTCGCCACCAGTGCCAGCACCAGCGGCAGCAGCCCGGCGAGCGGCGCGCCAAAGACGACCAGCAGGATCAGCAAGGTGATCGGGAGGCCGATGCGCTCGGCGGCCGTCACGTCGGTGGAGGAGTGCTGATCGAGGTCGTAGAGCATGGCCGTCGAGCCGGTGACTTCGGCCGCGATCGGGCCTTGGGCGATCCCCGCGATCGCCGCGCGCAGCCTTGGCGTGAGCTGCTCGGCTTCCTGGAAGCTCGTGACCCGCGGGGTCACGATCATCAGCGCGCCGTGGCCATCCTTGCCGAGGAGCTCGGCGCGCTCGGAGTTCCAAGGCGTCTGGACCGAGTGCACCTGGGGCAGCGCCTCGAGCGCCGCGGTCGAGCGAGTGATGACGTCGGCGAACTCCGGCGCGTCGGTGCCGAGCGAATCGGAGTGGACGACGACCACGAACTGATAGAGGGACCCCGCGCCGAATGCATGGCCCAGGGCGCGGGTCACGTGCTCGGACTCGGTGCCGGGAACGGCGTCGGCTCCGCCGCGCAGGACGCCGTGCAATCGCGCAGCGAACGGCGCGACTCCCGCGATCAGCAGGAGCCAGAGAACGATCGCGATGGCGCGGTGGCGGACCACCCATTCGGCGCCGCGCATGGCCGGGCAGGATACGCCCCAGCCTGCTCGTGAGCTACCTCGCGGCGGAGATGCTCCCGGTGCCGAGGTAGCGTTCCTTGATCACGCCCATGTGGTGGTGGCCGTGGCCGGCGATGATGAAGGCCAGGGCGCGAACCGTGACGGGCGCGCCATTGGCCTCGCCCCGTCGCGTCCAGGCTTCGCTCGTAAGAGACCGAAACAACGCGAGCGTCGCGCCGCGAACCTGCTCGAGATGATCGATCAGCTGCGATAGCGGCTGCTGGTCCGAGCCGGCGTTCTCGGCGTAATGGTTCTCGTCGAACCCCGAGAGCGGCGTGAGATCCCCGCGGCCGAAGCGCAGCGCGCGATAGCTGAACACGCGCTCGGCATCGGTCACGTGGCCGATGATCTGCTTCACGCTCCACTTCCCGGGCTGGTAGCGCAGCGAGCCCTGCTCATCGCTCAGGCTTCGAAGGAACGCGAACATCGACTCGGCCTGACGCTCGAGCGCCGGCATCGCCTGATCCTCGGGCACGAGTGCCAAGTACTTGCCGTAGTAGGGAAGAAACTCGTCGGGGGCGGGGCGGATCGCGGTCGGATGACTCATGACGGGTCTCCTGCGGACGGTTCTGCGCGCGAGGCGCGAATACTAGCAGACGAGAGAAGCGCCCCTTGCCGCCGGTGAGGCCCGGTCCCATGATGCGGTCCATGAGTCTTTCCTTGCGCCGGACTCTGTGGATCGGCCTCCTGCTCCTGGCCTCGCCTTCGGCCGCCGAGCTGGACCGCGCCGAGCGCCAGATGCTCCAGGCCATCGACCGGCGCACCCCCGCATCGCTCGCCTTGCTCGAGCGCGCGGTCAACATCAACAGCGGAAGCATGAACTTCGATGGCGTCCGCAAGGTCGCCCAGCTCTTCGAGCCCGAGTTCAAGAGCCTGGGCTTCAAGGTGCGGTGGGCGGACGGGGCGAGCTTTGGCCGCGCGGGACATCTGATCGCCGAGCGCGACGGCCGGCGGGGAAGTCCCAAGGTGCTCCTGATCGGGCACCTCGACACGGTGTTCGAGCCCGACAGCCCGTTCCAGAAGTTCGTGAAGCTCGACGACTCCACCGCGCGAGGGCCGGGCATCATCGACATGAAGGGCGGCGACGTCATCGTGCTGCTGGCGCTCGGCGCCCTCGCCGATGCGGGAGTGCTGGATCAGCTCTCGGTGCGGGTGGTGTTCACCGGCGACGAGGAGAAGTCCGGCACGCCGCTCTCGCTCGCGCGCCGCGATCTGCTGCAGGCGGCGGACTGGGCCGACATCGCCATCGGTTTCGAGGACGGGGCCGGCGATCCGCGCTCGGCCGTCATCGCGCGGCGCGGCACGGCGTCGTGGACGCTGCAAACCTCGGGCCGCCCGTCCCATTCCGGCCAGATCTTCCGTCCCGACGTGGGCAGCGGAGCGATCTACGAAGCGGCCCGCATCCTGACCGCGTTCCACGACTCGCTCGCCGGCGAGCGCTATCTCACGTTCAATCCCGGCCTGATCCTGGGTGGCACGACGATCGGGGTGCAGGACGACGGCAGCCGCGGCATGGCGTTCGGCAAGAACAACGTGGTCGCCGAGAGCACGACGGTGCGTGGCGATCTCAGGACCCTCACGCTCGAGCAGCGAGCGCGCGCGCAGCGAACGATGCAGCGGATCGTGAGCCGGAACCTGCCGCGGACCGACGCACGCATCACGTTCGAGGAGGGCTATCCTCCGCTCGCGCCATCGCCCGGGAACCGGCGGCTCCTCGCGATGTACGACGAGGCCAGCCGCGACCTCGGCCTGGGGCCCGTGGAGGAGGTGGACCCTTCGCGCGCCGGCGCGGCGGACGTCTCGTTCACCGAGGGGCGGGTCGAGATGGCGATCGACGGCATCGGTCTGCGCGGCGCGGGCGGCCACACGGTTCAGGAGGCCGCGGATCTCAACACGCTCCGCACCCAGGCGCAGCGCGCCGCGGTGATGTTGATGAGACTGGCGAAGGCGAAGCGCGCGTCGTGACGGCAGGTTTCGCGCTGCCCTGGTTGTAATTCTCTGCTCTCCCCGGGGAGAGTCAGAAGTTACAAGCCGCCGTGAAGCGGCCCTTCTCCTCAAGCTCGCGGGAGCGCGAATGGCATGGAGGAAGCGACGAGCGGAGTCTCCTGGCTGACGCGGGTGGATGATCGCCCGCCGACCAACTCCACCATCAGAGCTTTCTGCAGATGCAGACGGTTCTCCGCCTGCTCGAGCACCACGCTCTGCGGACCGTCGAGCACCTCGTCCACCACTTCCTCTCCGCGATGCGCCGGCAGGCAGTGCATGAACAGCGCATCGGGATGGGCCAGGCTCATGAGCCGCGGCGACACCTGGTAGCTGGCGAAGGCCGCGCGCCGCCACTCCATCTCCGACTCCTGACCCATGCTGGTCCAGGTGTCGGTGTAGATCACGTCGGCGCCGTCCACGGCCTCGCGCGGATCGCGGGTGCGGCGAATGCCTCCGGAAGATCGGCGCTCGGCCTCGAGGAACAATCCCGCGTCGGGCTCGAAGCCGTCGGGCACGGCGATCCGCAGCTCGAACCCGAACAGGGTGGCGGCTTCCATCCACGAGTGGAGCACGTTGTTTCCGTCGCCCACCCACGCCACGCGCATGCGATCCAGATCTCGTCCGGCGCGCTTCAGGGTGTAGAGGTCGGCCAGCACCTGGCAGGGGTGGGAGAAGTCCGTGAGCGCGTTGATCACCGGAACCGTGGCGTGCTCGGCGAGCGTGCGCACGATGCGGTGCGCGAAGGTCCGGATCACGATCAGGTCCGTCATCCCGCTCAGGATGTGCGCCACATCCTTCAGGCTCTCGCGGCCGTGCTCGCTGACCTCGACCGATCCGAGGTCCACGGCGTCGCCGCCCAGCTCGTGCATGCCCACGGTGAACGAGACACGGGTGCGAAGCGAAGGCTTGTGGAACACGAGCGCCGCGGTCTTGCCGCGCAAGGGCTGGGCGGCGCGCGCCGAGCCGCGCATGGCCCGCAGCCGGTCGGCCTCGTGGAAGAGCTTCGAGACCCACGGCCGATCGAGGTCGATCAGGTCCACCAGATGGAACGGCGCACGCGACATGAGAGCTCCTCGATCAGCCAATGATGGGAAGCGCGGATTCAGGTGGAACGGCCGCCTGCGGGATCGGCAGCACCCACGCCCTTCCCTGGTCGGCGGCGGCGGCGGACGCGCCGGGCACGATGTCGAGCACGACCGCGATCTCGTCGCAGGCATGGCGCCGCGGACAACGGACGCAATCCGTCCACACCTTGCGGGGCAGCGTCTCGCGGGCGACCGACTGGAACCCGCAGCGCTCGAAGAAGCGCAGCTCGCGGGTGAGCGCGATCACGCGCGGCAGCTCCAGCGCGCGCGCGTCGTCCACGATGCGCTGCACCAGAGCCTGGCCGAGCCCGCGGCCATGGTGGTCGGCGCGCACGGCGAGCGAGCGGACTTCGCCGAGGTCTTCCCACAGGAGCCGCAGCGCGGCGCACGCCACCACCTGGCCGTCGCGGGTCACGACGTGGAACTCGCGGATGCTCTGATAGAGCTCGCTGACCGGGCGTGGCAGCAGGAGACCCTGAAGGACGTAGTCGGCCATCAGCGAGGCGATGCCTTTGACGTCGGCCACCGTGGCGCGACGCAGGACGAGGCCATCGGCCAGCTCCATCGTGGACGACTCCGTGCTCGCGGCGCCGTCCGCTGAAGGCGGAGGAGACGCCGGACGGGCGAGCGTCTTCGTGGCCGGCACCAGCGAGAGCGTCATCGCGTCCCCCGGCCCCAGGCCGAGCCGCGCCTCGTGCCGCGCGAGCTGCGCGGCCACCGAGCCCGCCCCGCCACCCGGCGCATGACTGCGGCGCGCCAAGGCGGCCTTCACGTCGAGCGCCTTGAGGCGCTCGGCCGTGAAGTGGGGCGACAGCTCGAGTCTCGTGGACTCCGGCAACGCGGAAGGCTCGACGCCGGCCTTTTCGGCCTCGGCCCACAGACTTCCGACGAGCGCGTGCGCGTCGCGGAAGGCCATGCCTTGGTCGACCAACGCGTCCGCCAGCTCGACCGCGAGCAAGTCCGGCGTGAGCGCGGCGTCGAGGCGGGCCAGGTCCGGCTCGAGCGCCAGGATCGCCGCCGACAGCGGAGGCAGCAGGGCCTCGAGCGTGTCGCCGGTGTCGAACACTGCTTCCTTGTCCTCCTGGAGATCCTTCTGATAGCCCGAAGGCAGTCCCTTCATCAGCATCGCGAGCCGCTGGCCGTTGGCCGACAGGCGCGCGGCCTTGGCGCGCGCCAGCTCGAAGACGTCGGGGTTGCGCTTCTGGGGCAGCAGGCTCGAGCCGGTGGAGAAGCCGGCCGGCGCGCGGAACCAGCCGAATCCTGGCGAGCAGCCGAGCACCAGGTCCTCGGCGAGGCGCGAGACGTGAAGGCCGAGCAGCGAGGCCGCGTTGAGGTACTCCAGCGCGAAGTCGCGGTCGGAGACGGCATCCAGGCTGTTGTCGGCGAGCCGCGTGAACCCGAGCCGGGCGGCCAACGCGCCGCGGTCGTAACGGAGCGGCGTGCCGGCGATCGCACCGGCGCCGAGCGGCAGCAGGTCGGCGGCTTCGCGCGCGGTGAGGAAGCGCGCCTCGTCGCGCTCGAGCGCGGCGACGTGGGCCAGCCAGGCATGCGCGAGCAGCACCGGCTGGGCCGGCTGGAGATGGGTCTGCGCCGCCACCGCCTGGTCGCCGGCGCTCCGCGCCTGCGTCACCAGGGCGCGCTCGAGCTCGCGGATCATCTCGAGCGCGTGGTCGCACAGATCCATCACTCGCAGGCGCAGCAGCGTGGCGACCTGGTCGTTGCGGCTTCGACCGGTGTGCAGGCGGCGCGCCGGATCGCCGCAGCGCGCCATCAGCTCGGACTCGATGGCGATGTGCACGTCCTCGCCGACCAGCGTCATGTTCCCCGCGGCCATGCCGTCTTCGACGGCCTCGCAGGCGGTGAGCAGCGCTTCACACCCGCGACGGTCGAGGACGCCGCACTCGAACAGGGAGTGCGCGTAGGCGCGCGACAGCGCCAGCTCTTCGGGCCAGAGCCGCCAGTCGACCGGCAGCGAGTCGTTGAGCTTCCTGGCGCGAGGGTCGAGCCCCTGCCCGAGGCGCGCACCCCAGACGTCGCGGGCGCGGACGTTAGCGGACATGGCTCACCTCATGGTCGGCGGCGCTCTCGGTGGCCGGAGCGTGCGGGGGATCTGCGCCGGGAGGTGACGAGGTCACGGCGTCGTCGACCTGCCGCGTGACGGCGAGCGGCAATCCGAAGAGCCGGATGAACCCCTCGGCGTGGCGAGCGTCATATCCCGTCATGTCGAACGAGGCCAGGGCAGGCCGGTAGAGCGAGCGCTCGCTCGTGCGGCTGATCGCGCGCGCCTGGCCGCGGAACAGCTCGACCGTGACTTCACCGGTCGCTCGCTGCAGCGCGTGGTCGGCGAACGCCTGCAGAGCCTCGCGCAGCGGCGAATGCCAGTGCCCGGCATAGATCAGGTCGGCCATGCGCGGCGCCAGCTCCTGGCGCGTGCGCAGCAGATCGTGAGGCAGCGTCAGGCGGCACAAGTCCTCGAGCGCTTCCTGAAGCACGGTGCCGGCCGGCGTTTCGTACACGCCGCGCGACTTCATGCCGACCACGCGGCTCTCCACCAGATCCGCGCGCCCCACGCCGTGACCGCCGGCGATCGCGTTGAGCCGTGAAACCAGCGTGACCGGATCCAGCGCTCGGCCATCGAGCGCCACAGGCGTTCCCGCGATGAAGCGGAGGGTCACCGTCGAAGGCTTCGCGGGATGGCGATCTCTGCCCGCGGTGAGCCTGAACATCGACTCTTCGGGCGCGCGCGCCGGATCCTCGAGGGGGCCGCCTTCGTGGCTGATGTGCCAGAGATTGGCGTCGCGTGAATAGAGATCGCGCGCGGTCTGCTGGACCGGAAGCCCGTGGCGCGCCGCGTAGGCGAGAGCGTCTTCGCGCGACACGATGTCCCATTCGCGCCACGGCGCGATCACGGCGAGCTGCGGCGCCAGCGCCATGTAGGTCAGCTCGAAGCGCACCTGGTCGTTGCCCTTGCCGGTGCAGCCATGGACCAGCGCGTCGGCGCCGAGCCGCAGCGCGCAGCGCGCCTGGCCGGCGGCGATCGGAGGGCGCGCCAGCGACGTGCCGAGCATGTAGCGGCCTTCGTAGATCGCGCCTGCGCGGAGCGAGGGGAACACGTAGTCGGTGAGGAAAGGCTGCCGGAGATCCTCGATCACGACCTGGCTCGCGCCCAGCGCCTTGGCGCGGGGCTCGAGATCGTCGAGCTCGGCGCCCTGCCCGACGTCGGAGCAGTAGCAGACGACGTCGCAGCCATAGTGCTCACGCAGCCAGTGGACGATGATGCTGGTGTCGAGTCCTCCGGAGTAAGCCAGCACCGCCTTCCGGACCCTGGGCCGTGTGATCATGCGGATCTCCCTTTCTGGGCTTCGAGTGACTCCACGGCGCTCTCGAGGCGCGCGAGGCCTTCGTCGATCTCCTCCTCGCTCACGATCAGCGGCGGCAACAGACGCACCGCGTTCTCTCCGCCGCGCACCAGCAGCAGCCCGGCACGTCGCGCGGCCGCGACCAGGTCGGCCGGGTCGTAGCCGGCCAGAGGCGACAGCTCGACCGCGCGCAGCAGTCCGAGCCCGCGCGCCAGACCCAGCGAAGGATGGCGCGCGACCAGGCGCTCGAGCCCTTCCCCGAGACGCCGACCGCGATGACGCACGCGGGCGAGAAATCTTGGGCGGGAGACCCGGTCCAGCACGAAGCTTCCCGCGGCGCAGGCCACTGGGCCTCCGCCGAACGTGCTTCCGTGCCGCCCTGGCTTGAGTGCTCCCGCCACGTCCTCGGTCAGCAGCACGGCGGCGAGCGGCAGGCCGCCGCCCAGCGCCTTGCTGAGGACCGTGATGTCGGCGCGCACGTCGTAGTGCTGCGCCGCCAGCAGCCGGCCGCAGCGACCCATGCCGCACTGCACTTCATCGAAGATCAGCGCCGCGCCGAGCGCGCGCGTGCGCGCGCGCAGTGCCTGCAGGAAGTCGCGGCTGGCCGGGATCGCGCCGCCTTCGCCCTGGACCGGCTCGACCAGGACCGCGAACACGTCGCCATCGAGCGCGGCATCGAGCGCATCCAGCGCGTCGAAGGCGGCGAAGCGCACGCCGGGCACCAACGGCTCGAACGGCTCGCGGTAGGCCGGCGTCCAGGTCGCCGCCAGTGCGTAAGCGGTGCGGCCATGAAACCCGCCGCGGAATGCCAGCAGCCCCCGCCCATGGTGGCCGCGCGCGCTGGCCCACAGGCGCGCGAACTTGATCGCCGACTCCACGCCTTCGGTGCCGCTGTTGCCGAAGAACACGCGGTCATAGCCGGTGGCATCCGTGAGCGCCTGCGCCAGCTCGATCGCTCGGCGGTTGCCGAACAGGTTGGAGACGTGGCCGAGACGGCGCATCTGCCGCGAAACGTGGCGGGTGAGGCCCGGGTGGCAATGCCCGAGCGCGTTGACGCCGATGCCGCTCGTGAAGTCGAGATACTTCGTCCCATCCACGGCGAGGAGCCACGCGCCGCTTCCCGAGGCGGCCTCGAGGCGGGGCAGGGGGTAGACCGGCGCCAGCAGCGATGACTCCGGGCGGAAATCGCGCGCCGGGGCTTCCGCAGCGCCGAGCAGAGTGGCTTCAGACATCGTCGGCCTTCACCGGGACGAGCGTCGTGCCCGCGCCCGCCCCCCTCAGCAGCTCCACCAGCGTCGACGCTCCCGTCCAGGCGCCGAGATGAACCGACGGCACGCCTCCTTCGATCGCGAGCCGCGCCGCTTCGAGCTTGGGTCTCATGCCTCCGGTCACCGCGGCGCCGAGGAGCGCTACCGCCGCGTCCTCGGTGGAAAGCGTGGAAACGACCGAGCCGTTCAGCGTCAGGCCGGGCACGTCGCTCAGCAGCACGAGCGCCCGCGCTCGCAGCGCGACCGCGACGGCCGAAGCCAGATCGTCGGCATTCAGGTTGAGCAGCTGCCCTTCGCGGGCGCCGATGCTGGCCAGCACCGGAACGCGTCCCTGCGCGAGCATCGTGTCGAGGAGCGCAGGGGAGATCCCGGTGATCTGGCCGACTTCGCCGAGCTGGTCCGAGTGCTCATGCCGCTGCGTGTCGACGAGCCCGCCGTCGAGCGCCGCGAGGCCGACGGCGTCGATCCCCTGGGCGCGCAGCGCGGCGACGATGCGCTTGTTGGCAAGCCCGGCGAGCACCGCGACCGCGACCTCGAGCGTCGCGGTGTCGGTCACCCGCCGCCCGTCGACGAATGCGGGAGAGAGGCCGAGTCGCCGGCTCCATGCCGAAACCTCGGCCCCGCCGCCGTGCACCAGCACGATGCCCTCATGGTGCGCGCGCAGCGCGGTCGCCAGCTCGGCCCACGCGCCCTCGCGCTCCAGCGCGCGACCGCCGAGCTTGAGCACGACCGGGCAGGACGGCGCGGTCGCTCCCACGTCCACGGCCGTCCGCCCGGGTCTTGCGGAGAGGCTCGCAAGACCTCCCCGCGTCACCATGGAATCCCATGCGCCGGCAGCCCGGTGGCTTCCGGCCAGCCGAGCGCGATGTTGAGGTTCTGGATCGCCTGGCCGGCCGCGCCCTTGACGAGATTGTCGAGCGCTGTGGTGGCGAGCAGCGTGCGGCCGCCGTGCAAGGTGGTGACGGCGACGTCACACCGGTTCGAGTGGCTCACGGCGCGCGTGTCCGGCCAGACGTCGCCTTCGAGCACGCGCACGAAGGGCTCCTCGGCATAGCGGCGACGATAGGCGCCACGGGCCTCGTCCGGCTCGACCGACCGCGCGAGCGGTGCGCTCGCGCTGAGCAGGATGCCGCGCGACATCGGCGCGAGGTGCGGCACGAAACCGACCGGCAGAGCGGCGCCGAGGCGCGCGAGCGTGCGCTCCATCTCGGCGACGTGAGGATGATCGCCGCCCGCGCGGTAGATGGCGGCCGAAGACGAGCGTTCGACGAGCGAGGTGCCGAGCTGCGGCGCTCGTCCCGCACCGCTCACGCCCGAGACGGCGCTCACGGCGACGGGACCATCGAGCCAGCCCGCCTCGGCCGCCGGAAGCAATGCCAGCGTGAAGGCGGTGGGGTAGCAGCCGGGATTGGCGATGCGTGTCGCGCCGGCCAGCGAAGCGCGGAACCCCTCGGGCAATCCATAGACGTAACCGGCTTCACCCGTACGGTGGTCCGACGAGAGATCGACCACTCGGCGCGGCTTCTCGCCCAGTGCCCGATGCTCCGCGGCCAGCGAGCGCCAGGCGCCGTGCGGCAGGCAGGCGATCACGACGTCGACGGCATCGGTGTCGAGCGCATGCTCGAGATCCAGCGGCTCGCGGAGCGATGGGAGGGACACGGCCCGCGGATCGAGGCCGGGCAGGGCCACCTCGGCGGATGCCCCCGCGTGCTCGCGCGATCCCAGCCACGCGACCGTGAGCCGGGGGTGGGCGAAGGCCAGGCGGATCAGCTCCTGACCGGCATAGCCGCTCGCCCCCAGCACGGCCAACCGGACCCCCGGCGGAGAACCCGCGCGCGTGGCCGCAGGCGCCGAAGCCGCCGCCTCCAAGGTGACGCTGGGCCGTGCCTCCTCGGGGGCCACGTCCAGGCCCGCCGGCAAAGCACCGAGCGGGTCGTTCACTTCGCGCCGGTCGCGGCGGCCGTCGCGACGCCTTCGAGCCAGCGCTTGAAGCGCATGGCTGCCGTGCGCTCCTCGAGGACCACGAGGATGGTGTCGTCGCCGGCCACGGATCCGACCACGCCTTCGTAGCCGGAGAGGTCGATGGCGCGCCCCACCGCATGCGCGTGGCCGGGCGGGGTCCGGACCACGGCGAGGTTCTGCGCCACCCGCACCTCGTTGACGAACGCCCGCAGATCGAGGCGCTGGCGCTCACGATCCAGCATCTCGGCGGCCGGCGCGGGCAGCCGGTACGCGGAGCGCCCGCCGTCGTCGGGCCGCTTGCCGACCCCGAGGCTGCGCAAGTCGCGCGACAGCGTCGCCTGCGTGACCTCGATGCCGGCGCGCGCGAGCGCCTTGGTCAGCTCCTCCTGGCTGTGGAACGAGCGACCGCCGAGGAGCTGCGAAATGACCGCCAGTCGCCGCGAGCGGCTCATCGTCGGGCCTGCATGAATATGCACATGTATGCATAAAACTGCAGTGCGGCCCCCGGGGTCAATGAAAATCTCCGAGGCGGCGGGATGGGAGGAGCCGTTGGGCTTGGCGGCCGGGCCCGCACCAAGGCGCCATCGACGAGGGCCGCGGGCGCAGGGGCCCGCTGTGCTAGCATTCGCGGCTCGTGCCCATGGAACTCAACCGGCTCTCTCCGCTCCGCTCCGCGTGGCTCGCTGCGCTCATCGTTGCGCTGAGCATCGTGCCCGGCCCGAGCCTTCGCAGCGCCGCGGCTGCCGGATCCGAGCGCGTTCCGCCCGCGGGACGGGAGCCCGATCCCGACTGGCAGCCGCGCGAGCCGATGAACGGCGCCGACCTCGCACTCGCCATGCGCCGGCTGCGCGTCCTGGGCAGCGCGCTCTACGTCGCCGCCCATCCCGACGACGAGAACACGGCCTTTCTCACGTACCTGACGCAGGGCCGGCTGGCCCGCGCCGGCTACCTCTCGCTCACCCGTGGCGACGGCGGTCAGAACCTGATCGGCGATCAGATCGGCGAAGCGCTCGGCGTGATCCGCACCCACGAGCTGCTCGGCGCGCGCACCATCGACGGCGCCGAGCAGTACTTCACCCGCGCGCTCGATTTCGGCTTCTCGAAGACGGCCGACGAAACCATGGAGTTCTGGGGACGCGATTCGACTCTGGCCGACGTGGTGCGGGTGATCCGCGGCTACCGCCCGGACGTGATGGTGCTCCGCTTCCCGACCGATGGCCGCGGAGGACATGGCCACCACACCGCCTCGGCGATCCTGGCGGAAGCCGCGTTCGAAGCCGCCGGCGACTCGACGCGGTTCCCCGAGCAGCTCGGATCCTTGCGTCCCTGGCGGCCCAAGCGACTGCTCTGGAACCGGTTCGGCGCCGACACCACCCAGGCCGCGGGCAAGCCGGCCTTGATCCGCATCGATCTCGGCGGTTACCAGCCGCTGCTCGGACGCTCGTACACGGAGATCGCCGGCGAGAGCCGCAGCATGCACAAGAGCCAGGGCTTCGGCGCGCCGGAGCGGCGCGGCACGATCCCCAACTTCTTCGACCCGCGTCTCGGCGACACGCCCACGACCGATCTGTTCGAGGGCATCGACCTCACCTGGAACCGGATCAAGGGTGGAGCGGCCGTCGATCGCATCCTGGCCGAGGCGGAGAAGGCGTTCGACCCGTCGAAGCCCCAGGCGGCGCTGCCCGCGCTGCTGAAGGCTCACGCCGCCATGAGCAAGCTCGGTGACGATCCATGGGTGGCCATCAAGCGCGCCGAGCTCGACGACGTGATCCGCTCGTGCGCCGGACTGTGGATCGAGGCGCTCGCGCTCCGGCCCACGGCTTCGCCCGGGGGAGAAGTGCGAATCGCGACCGCCGCGATCCAAAGGACTCCGGCTGCGATCACGCTCGAGTCCGTCCAATTCCCACTCGATGGTGGGAGCCGAGACACGCCACGAACCCTGCGGCTCAACCACGCGACCGCGGACACCGTGCGCCTGACCCTGCCGGCGACCATGCCGGTCGGCCAGCCCTACTGGCTGGCGCACCGGCGCAGCAAGGGGCGGTTCACGGTCGAGCCCACCGAGGTCGGACACGCGATGGACGCGCCGGCCCTGTCGGCGCGGATGACGTTCCGGATCGAAGGCGAGCGGGTCGCGTTCGACCTGCCGGTCGCGTACCGCTGGACGGATCCGGTGAAGGGCGAGCGCTACCGGCCGTTCGCCGTGACGCCGGCGGTCACGATGACCTTCGATCAGAAGTTCTACGTCTTCCCGGCGAAGGGTGTCACGCGCGCGGTGCGAGTCCTGGTGGAGAGTCCAGACGTGCCGGTCGAAGGCTCGGTGACATTGGTCACGCCGCCCGAGTTCGATTTGGCGACGGCGAGCCACGACGTGAAGCTGGTGGGGAATGGTGCTGCGACTTCCGTGGAGTTCCGTGTCACGCGCTCGAGCAAAGCGCCGCCGGCGTCAGGCGCGTTCCGCCTGGAGTTCAAAGACGGCCGGGGCGCCACCTCCTACGGTCATCAGGTGATCGATCACGCTCACCTGCCGATCACCGATCTGTATCCGCCTGCCGAGGTGCCTTACGTGGCCACGGACATCCAGCGGCGCGGCGAGTCGATCGGCTACGTGATGGGCTCGGGCGACGAAGGGCCCTCGGCGCTGCGACAGATGGGCTACGACGTCACGCTGCTCACCGACGCCGATCTCCAATGGGGCGATCTGTCGAAGTACCACACCCTGGTCACCGGCGTGCGCGCCTGGAACACGCGCGACGTCCTCAAGCGCATCGGCTCCTCGCGACTCGCGCCTTACGTGGCGGCCGGTCGCACGCTGGTGGTCCAGTACAACACCGCCGAGCCACGGCTCGGCGAGCAGATGGGTTTCGGCCGCTTCACCATCGGCCGCGACCGCGTGACCGTGGAGGAGGCCCCGCTGCGGATGCGGGAGAGCGACCCGCTGCTCACGGCGCCCAACAAGATCGCCGCCGCGGACTTCGACGGCTGGGTGCAGGAGCGAGGGCTCTACTTCGCGACCGCGTGGGATTCGTCGGCGTTCGTCGCACCGCTCTCCAGCAACGACCCGGGCGAGCCGGCACGCGATGGGGGCCTGATCTACAAGCGTCACGGCGACGGCCACATGGTCTACACCGGCTACGCGTTCTTCCGTCAGTTGCCGGCCGGCGTGCCCGGCGCCTACCGGCTGTTCGCCAACCTGGTGAGCCTCGAGTCGGCCGCCAAAGGCGGCCGGGGCGCTGCCACCAAGCGAAAGGGCACGGCGGGCTCACCCTCGAGCCGGAGCGCGCCCTAGAACCGAGATGCCCGAACTCGAGGCACCCGATCGAGGAGATTCCGCGCAGGAGCCGCCGCCCATTCTCGGCCGCTGGAGCCGTCTCTACGCGCTGGTCCTGATCGCGCTGCTGGCCGAGATCGCGATCTTCTGGGCGCTGACCAAGGCCTTCCGTTGAGCGCACTCGACTGGGCCGTGGTCGTGATCACGCTCGCCGGTGTGGTGCTCTACGGCGTGTGGCGCAGCCGCGGCGAGCGGGGCCTCGACGACTACCTGGTCGCCGGGCGGAGCCTGGCCTGGCCGATGGTGGCGTTCTCGGTGATGTCGACCCAGGCGAGCGCGATCACGTTTCTCTCGACGCCCGGCCAGGCGTATGCGGACGGCATGCGCTTCCTGCAGTTCTATTTCGGCCTGCCGATCGCCATGGTGGTGCTGGCCGCCACCGCGGTGCCGATCTTCCATCGTCTGCGCGTGTTCACGGCCTACGAGTACCTGGAAACGCGGTTCGACGCCAAGACCCGCGCGCTGGCTGCGCTGCTGTTCCTCATCCAGCGCGGGCTGGCGGCGGGGCTCACGATCTACGCGCCGTCGTTGATCCTGTCCGTGGTGCTTGGCTGGAGCATCCAGTGGACGATCCTGGCGATCGGCGCGCTGGTCATGGCCTACACCGTGTTCGGAGGCTCCAAGGCGGTGAGCCACACACACTCGCTCCAGTTCGCCGTCATCTGGAGCGGGCTCGCCATCGTGGCCGTGGTGATCGCGTCCCGCCTGCCGCACGGCATATCGGCCCTCGACGCGCTGGCGGTGGCCGGGCGGCTCGGACGGCTCAACATCGTCGACCCGACGTTCGATCTCGAGAACCGATACAACCTGTGGTCGGGCCTGATCGGCGGCTGTTTCCTCGCCATGTCCTACTTCGGCACCGACCAGTCGCAGGTGGGCCGCTACCTCACCGGCCGCTCGGTGACGCAGAGCCGGCTGGGTCTCCTCTTCAACGGGCTCGCCAAGGTCCCGATGCAGTTCGTGGTGCTGGGTGTGGGCGCCTTGGTGTTCGCCTTCTACCTGTTCACGCCGCCGCCGGTGTTCTTCAACCCCGAGCCGCTGCGCGCCGTCGAGCGCTCGGAGCTGGCGCCCGAGTTCGAGCGCGCGGCCGGGATCCAGCGGGCGGCGGCGACCGAACGTGCGGACAGGGCCCGGGCGCTGGTCGAGGCGCGGCGGCTCCGCGATCCCGCCGCGGTCGCTCAGGCCGGCGCGGCGCTCGAGCAGGCGCACCGCGATGTCGAAGCCGCGCGCGGCGCGACCATCGACGTGCTCCAGAAGGCCGACCCCGGACTCAATCCCAATGACGTGAACTACGTTTTCCTGCGCTTCGTGCTCCAGAACCTGCCGGTCGGGATCATCGGGCTGGTGCTGGCCATGGTGTTCTCGGCCTCGATGTCGGCGAGCTCGGCGGAGATGAGCGCGCTCTCGTCGACCACCATCGTCGACGTCTGGAAGCGCTGGCTCGGCGGAGGCGGCAAACCCATGCACGAGCTGCACGCGTCGCGCTGGATCACCCTGATGTGGGGCGTGTTCGCCATCGGCTTCGCGGAATTCGCCGGACGCCTCGGCAGCCTGGTCGAGGCGGTGAACGTGCTCGGCTCGCTCTTCTACGGCACCATCCTTGGAATCTTCCTGACCGCCTTCTATCTGAAGCGCGTCGGTGGCACGCCGGTGTTCATCGCCGCCATCGTGGCCGAGGCGGTGGTGCTCGCCTGCTTCCGATGGAGCAAGATCTCATTCCTGTGGTTCAACGTCGTCGGCTGCCTGGTGGTGATCGGCCTCGCGGCCATTCTGGCGCTGCTGGTGCCCCGCTGGCGTCAGGTGGCGCGCACGGCCTAGATTCCTCGCATGGAATACACACCGAACCAGCTCGACGAGTTCAAACACGAGTTCGCGGTCCGGCGAAAACGCCAGCTCATGGTGGCGATTTCGTTCGTCCTGGTGATCATCGCATTTGCGCTCCTCGCTCGATTCGAGACGGATGGGGAGATGGGCGGCGTGTCGCTTGGATTCTTCTTCCCGATCTTCTTCGCCGTGGTCATCGGCGCGCTGGCGTTCTCGTTCCGGAACTGGCGTTGCCCGGCGTGCGGGCGCTACCTGGGGCGGGAGCTGAGCCCACGCTTCTGCTCGAAGTGCGGCGTCGCGCTGCAGTAAGAACGATGTGACCTATCGGGTCAGCAGGCCGGCATCGAGGACGAACTGTGACCCCGTCACATAGCGGGCGTCGTCCGAGGCCAGGAACACGACCGCCTTCGCGACGTCCTCGGGCTCGATCCACGGCACCGGGAGCAGATTGCCGGCCGAGCGCTCCGCGATCTCTTTGGGCGTCGATCCTTCCAGCTCGGCGAGCCCGTCGTTCATCGGCGTGTTGACGCCGGTGGGGTGAATCGACACCACCCGAATTCCATGAGGCGCCAGCTCGATGGCCCAGGACTTGGTGAGGCCGGTGAGGCCCCACTTCGACGCCGCGTAATGACTGAGCCGCCGCATGCCTCGCAGGCCGCCGACCGAGGAGTTGTTGACGATCACGCCGGACTTGCGCTCGAT
Organism: Candidatus Eisenbacteria bacterium; assembly: GCA_035712145.1. NCBI lineage: Bacteria > Candidatus Eiseniibacteriota > Candidatus Eiseniibacteriota bacterium. Next base: position 40,223 of record DASTBI010000127.1, read on the forward strand.
CATGTGGGGGATGATGCGGCGTGCCACCAGCCAGGCGCCCTTGAGGTTGATGTCCAGCATCGCATCCCACGCCTCTTCCGTGAGCTCGTGGGCCAGGCCGTACGCGCAAATCCCGGCATTGTTGAACAAGAGATCGATGCGGCCGAACTGGCGGGCGGTGTCCTCGACCGCCTGGCTCACCACGGCGTCGTCGCGCACGTCGCCGGCGAACGTCAGGCAGCGCGCGCCGCGTTGCTCGCAGGCCTGAGCCAGGCTCGACAAGTCACCGGCGTTCCCCAGCGCGTAGCCGGGGTAGGGAAGCTGCCTGGCCACGTCGAAGGCGGCGATGTCCATGCCATGATCCGCGAGCGCGAGCGCGGTGGCGCGTCCCTGGCCATGCGCGGCGCCGGTGACGAACGCGACCTGGCCTTTGAGATCGGCGCTCATTTGCGCGGCTCCTCGGAACGGGTGTAGGGCTTCAGATAGTCGTCCAGATCGACGTCGAGAGCGTTGTTGAACACGTTGGTCGCGATCATCATCGCGCCGAACGCCGTCAAGGTCACGATCTGCCCGGGCGTGAAGTGCCGGGCCAGGCGCGCGTACATCTCGTCTCCGACGCGGTTTCGGTCCGCCACCAGCTGGCGCCCGAAGTCGATCACCGCCTGCTCGCGCTCGTCCAGCGAAGGAGCATCCGGAGAGTCGCCACGGTCGATCAGCGCGCGGCGGAAGTACGTGGAGCAGATGAGGCAGTCGGTCTCGGCCGAGATCGCGTGCGAGTAGAGGTCGCACAGCCGCTCGCCGAGAAACGGGAGCGCCTCGTCGCGCAGCGCGTACCACTCCATGAGCGCGCGCAGCGCGACCTCGGAATGGGCCAGCGTGCGCTTCATGTTGGTCATGCGGCCGTGCGCGCCGATCTGCCGATCGTACTCGGCGCGCACGGCACCGGAGACCTCTTCGTAGTCGAGCGGGCGAATCCGGGCCATGCCCTTACTTCTTGCCGCTCCACTCCGCGATCAGCTTCTCGGTGGGCGCCGTGTCGACGGGGTTCTTGCTGGCCTTGCCGAGCTTCACCGCCTTGTTCGCCGTCGCGACCGCGTCCTTCTTCTTGCCTTCCTTGGCCTGGATCTTCGCCAGCAGGCTCAGGTTCTGGAAGTTCTCCTGGATCGATACGGATTTCTGAGCCCACCCCTTGGCCTCGGCCTGATTGTTCAGGTTGTTATCGAAGCTGAAGCTGGCCGCACGGAACGGCGTCCGCCAGTCGTCGGCCTTGAGCTTCGACATCTCATCGCGCGCCGAGGCCAGGACCAGGTTGCTCATGTCGGTTTCGACCGTGATCGGCACCGCGATCTTTTCCCAGCGCAGCACCAGCTTGCCGGCGGAAGGAGACTGAGGCAGCGCTGCGGGGGAGAGCTCCTCGAAGTCGAGCTCCATCCACTCGCGGTACTCGGCGGCGACCGGCTGAGCCTTCACTCGGAGCTGGTCCTGCTTCTCGTCGTAGTCGAAGGCGCCCCACAGATCCTTCTGCTTGCTGAACACGATCGTCCACTCGGTGGCATCGGGAATGGTGAAGAAGCTGTAGGTGCCGGCCGGCAGGCTCTGTCCGTTGATCTTGATGTCGTGGGAGGTGGTGAAGGTGGTGGCCTCGTTGGCGCCGGTGCGCCACGGCTTGCCCATGGGCACCAGCTCGCCCCACACCGTGCGGTTGCGCACGCCGGGACGCGAATAGACCAGCGTGATGTCGGTGACGCCGAGCGTCTGGGTCAGACTGACCTTGGGACTGACACGCGGCGTGACGAGCTCGCCGAAGGCGACTCCTGTCACGAGGCTCACGGCGGCCAGCGCGGCCGTCGTGACGAGGATGCGGGAGGACTTCATGGGGCGCTCCTTGTGGACGGAAGGGATGGACTCGAGTGGGGCGGGCAGGACTCCCCGCGCACGAGGAGGCTAGCAGAGACTCCATCCGAGAAGGCAATGCAAGATGATGACGAGATGTGGCGAAATTGTGGCGAAGGTCTCATCCATCCTTCACACCTGATCCGCGCTCGATCGCGTCCGGGGCGCTCCATCCGATGCCGGCTGATGCTCGGGCCGCAGCAGGTCGAAGATCGTCTTGACCGGAGCGAACGTCGCGAGCGGGACTTCGAGGAAGAGGGTGTTCCAATGGGCCATCGCGCCGTTCCACAGCCCGGGCCGCTCGAGAGCCAGCAGCTCGCGCCCTCCCTCGCTCTTCCGCGTCACGATCACCGCTTCGGGGTCGACGAAGGGGCGCAGGTCCCGCGGGCGCCCGTGCCGGTCCCGGAGTGCGACGGCCATGAACACCGGATTGAAGTGGGTCGCGCCTGCCAAAATCGATCGCTGCTCGGCGCCGACCTGGGCCTGCTCGACGATCTGGAGGCTCACGCTGCCGTCCGCCCCGCGCGTCCAGAAGGGGCCACCGCCGGGCTCGCCGGCGTTGGGCACCATGCCGCAAACGCGGATCGGGCGGTCGAGCAGCGCGCGCGCCCGGCTCTTCGCGTCCTCCCCTTCGGTCGGCGAGGGACTCCGGCGAAACGTCGTGGCGGCAAACGCCACGGCGGCTTCGACGGCGCCTTCGTCGTCGGAATCATCGAGGCGCCGCAGATGCTCGTGCGTCCGGCGCTCGACCTCGGCGAGGCGTCCCAGCATTCGAGGCACCCATTGATGCACCGCCTCACGGGCAGCCGGAACATTGTCGACATTGCGCACGAACAGCAGGTCGCCACGCGTGCCTTCGAGATTGGGCAGCAACGCCCCGTGCCCGCCCGGACGGAACACCAGCCTTCCGGCGGTGTCGCGAAACGGGGCGCCTTCGGGCGTGGCCGCCACGCACTGTGACTCGGGGCCCTGGGTCGAGACGCTCACTTCGAACGATGCGCCGACCCCCGCGGACATCGTGGCCGCGCGCTCGCGAATGAAATCCGTGATCCTTTGCTCGTGCTCGGGAGCGGTCGTGAAGTGGACGCGGGCGACGCCTCGTCCGTCGGCCATCATCGCCGCCGCATCGAACAAGTGCTCCTCGAGGGCGGTCCGGGGTCCTTCGGGTGCCTTATGGAAGAGCACCATGCCCTTCGGCGCGTTGGCGTATCCCAGGCCATCGTCTTCCAGCAGCGCTTCGAGGATCGGCCGCGCCCGGCCCGCGGCGCGCAGCCGCTCGGCCGAGAGCCCGCGGCGCTGGAGCTCGCTGGCCAGAGCGTCGTGGAAGGCGAATCGCGGCAGCTCGTCGAGCAGCCGCCTCGTCGTCTCGGTCTCGATCTCGATGCCCTGATCGAGCGTCGCGATGAGGTCCTGGAACATGCGGGTCGCGGCGCCCGAGGCCGGAACGAAGCAGCCGCAGCGTCCGGCGGCGATCGCCTCTCGTCCCTGTTGGTCGAGCTCGGCGTCCCGGCCCAAGGAGCGCTCGATGCCATCGCCGATGGTCGCCGCGCGCAGCAGATGCACGCGCCCCGAGCCATGTCGGATCCGCTCGAGCTGGTCGACCACGTCCTCGACCCGCACGCCGCGATGGCGCATCGACTCGAGGTCGCGCGGTTCGAACACCGGTGCCGTTCGCATCATGCCGACACTAGGGGGCTTGCGGCCTCGATCGCAAGGAAGGCCGTCCCGCAGGCGTCACACGCTCCGTGCTCGGCCGACGCAAGCTATGGGCAGGAGGTCGCCATGAACAATGCCCGGACGTGGAGTCTCGGGGCCTTCATCGCATTGCTGCCGGTCAGCGTGGAGATCCCTGCGGCCCGCGACAGCGTGAGCCGGAGCGGGGAGACGCGAGTCACGGTCACTCGCGGGATGGGCACCTACGCCATCATCGATCGCGGCTGCGAAGGTCAGGTGCTGCGCACCCATCCCCATGCGTTCGACGAGGTCGGCGGCGAGGTGACCCACCGCTTTGCCAACGGTCTGTCGCTGGGAGTGAGCGGCGGCCGGGTGCATGACCAGGCGGATGAGCACATCACCTTCACGGATGACGGGAGCTACCCGGCACGCGAAACGATGTTCGTGCGGGTCTACGAGCGTGAGAACAAGTACGTGATTCCGCGGATCGGCTGGGAGGGTCGGGGCGGAGGAGTCGGGGTGGGCTGGATCTTCTCGGACGACCCCTATGGGACCGGGTTCTTCCCCACGAACCGCGGGGAGCCGACCTTCCATATCCGGGCCGGGCGCCTGGATGGCCTCCACTTCCGAATCAGCTGGCTCGAGACCGTTCCGCTCTACTCGAGCGGGCGCTTCTTCGACATGGGGGTGGGCGCCCATCCCGGCCGGCTCTGGGACGTCTACGCCGGCATCGTCGGGGGCGGGCCTTACGACGGGCCCGGCTTCACGCTCAAGGTGGAGCGCCGCATTCATGATCACATCACGCTCGCGGGGAACGCGAGGCTGGGGCACTCGGGTGGTGAGCCGCAGAACGGCTTCGCCCTGAGCCTCGGCTATGTCAGCGCACCTCCGGTCGAGCCCCGCCTGGAACCCAGGAAACGAAGGCTGCCCATGGGATCGGCCTGGGGTCTGGCGCCGCGCGAGGTCGAGCCTGACACCTCATCCCGGGCTCCGCTCGACGCGAAACCTCCCGTGCGCGAATGAGCGGCTCGATTCTCCGAGGCAGCCCCGAGACGACCGGGTAGAATCCCGCGCATGCGCGCCAGCGGGAAGGATCCTGCGATCGGTCTCGCCGCCACCGACCTGGCGAACCACCTGGCGTGCCGCCATCTCACGTCGCTCGATCTCGCTGCCGCCCGCGGCCAGATCGAGCCGCCGCGCTGGAAGCGTCCTGGCCTGGATGCGCTGCGCGAGCGTGGCATGGCGCACGAGCGCGCGTATCTGGCGCACCTCGACGGGCAGGGCCTGAGCTGGGCGCGCGCGGGTGAAGTCGACTCGGTCGGCGCCGCGTGGACGCTCGAGGCGATGAAGGCCGGTGTCGACGTGATCGTGCAGGCGCCGCTCGGCGAAGGCCGATTCCGTGGCCGCGCCGACGTGCTGCGCAAAGTCGATCGACCCAGTGCGCTCGGCGCATGGTCCTACGAGCCGGTCGACACCAAGCTGGCTCGCGAGACGCGCGCGGGCACCATCCTGCAGCTCGTGCTCTACGCGGATCTGCTCCAGCCGCTGCAGGGCATTCATCCCGAGCGGCTGCACGTCGTATCGCCTCGCTCGGGATTCGAGCCCGAATCGTTCCGGGTCGAGGACTTCCTGGCCTACTACCGCTGGGTGCGCCGGCGCCTCGAAGCCGCCGTGGATGCGCCGCAGACGGAGGCTTATCCCGAGCCGGTGCCGCACTGCGACCTGTGCCGCTGGTGGCCCCGCTGTGACCGCAAGCGTCACGACGACGATCACCTCTCGATCGTGGCCGGCATCTCCCGTCTGCAGCGGCGCGAGCTGGAGGCCCGCGGCATCTCGACGCTCGAGTCGCTGGCGAGCCTGGCCCTGCCTCTCCCGTGGTCGCCGCGCCGTGGCACCCGCCGCGGTTACGAGCGGGTGCGCGAGCAGGCGCGGGTGCAGCTCGAGGGCCGCCGTGAGGGGCGCCGGCGCTACGAGCTGCTCGATCTCGCCCCCGATCAGGGTCTCGCGCGGCTTCAAGCACCCTCGCCCGGCGATCTCTTCCTCGACCTCGAAGGCGATCCCTACGTCGGCGAGCACGGGATCGAGTACCTGTTCGGCCTCGCCTTCCAGGGATCCCAAGGGGAGCCGGTCTACGTCTGTGAATGGGCGACGAACGCGGACGAGGAGCGCACCGCGTTCGAACGGTTGATCGACACGATCATGATCCACTGGGATCGCGACCCCGACCTCCACGTGTTTCACTACGGCGCCTACGATCCTGCGGCGCTGCGGCGGCTGATGGGCCGTTACGCGCGGCGCGAGCGCGAGGTGGATCGTCTGCTGCGCGCGGGACGCTTCGTCGACCTGCTGCCGATCGTGCGCCAGACGCTGCGCGCCAGCGTGGAGCACTACTCCATCAAGGACCTGGAGCCCTTCTTCGGCTTCTCCCGGACGCTGCCCCTGCGCGAGGCATCGTGGCATCGGTCGGCGATCGAGCATTCGCTCGAGCTCGGAGGCCTAGGCGGGATCGACCCGGATGCCCGTCACGCGGTCGAGGCGTACAACCGCGACGACTGCGTTTCGGCGATGCGGCTGCGTGACTGGCTCGAGGGTCTGCGCAGCGAGCGGATCCGGGGAGGGGCGGAGATCGCGCGGCCCGTCGCGGTGGAGGACGGCGCTCCCAACCCCGATCTGGACGAGCGCGAGCGCCGGACCCAGGCCCTCGCCGCCCGGTTGGCGTCGGGAGTGCCGGCCGATCGTGATGGGCGAACACGTGAGCAGAACGCGCGGTCGTTGCTGGCCGACCTGCTGGAATGGCACCGACGCGAAGAGAAGGCGCCGTGGTGGGAGTACTTCCGGCTGCGCGATCTCACGGACGACGAGCTGATGGACGAGCGGTCGGCCATCGCCGGATTGGAGTTCGTGGGCCCCATCGTGAACGGCGGCCGAAAGCTCGAGCGCTACGCCTTCCCGCCTCAGGAAACGCAGGTGCGAGAGGAAGACGAGCTGCACACCCGCCTCGGCAAGGCCGGTGAGGTCGCCGCCATGCATCTGGAGAAAGGACTGGTCGACATTCTTCGCCCGCGTCGCGCCGAAGGCACCCCGCTGGTCGCGGCCTTCCGCCACAAGATGATCCACAACGGGACCCTGGCCGCGGCGCTGTTTCGCATCGGCCAGTGGGTGGACGAGCATGGAATCGACGCGCCTGGCGCTTACCGCGCCGGACGCGATCTGCTCCTCGGCCTGCCGCCACGGCTGCGCGCGGGTGCGTCGCTCGAGGGGGGAGCCGGGGCGATCGTCGATGCCGCGCGGCGCGTCGGCATGGATCTCGATCAAGGCACCCTGGTGATCCAGGGTCCGCCCGGCGCCGGCAAGACCTACACCTCGGCGCACATGATCTGCGATCTCGTCGCGGCAGGCCGACGGGTCGGCATCAGCGCCCAGAGCCACAAAGTGATTCGCAACCTGCTCCTGGCCGTGCTCGCCGCCGCGGCCAGCAACGGGCAAAGCGTGCCGTGCCTGCAGAAGGTGAGGAAGCCCTCCGACGACGAAGATGTCCCGGAGACCACGGAGAACGAACCGGTCCGCCGCGCCCTCGAGGAAGGGAGCGTGAAGGTGGCGGGGGGCACGGCGTGGATGTGGTCGCGCGAGGAATTTCACGAGGCCGTCGATGTGCTGTTCGTGGACGAGGCGGGCCAGATGTCGCTCGCCAACGCGCTCGCCTGCTCTCAGGGTGCCCGAAGCCTCGTGCTGGTGGGCGATCCGCAGCAGCTCGAGCAGCCGATCCAGGGCAGCCATCCGGAGGGCTCCGGAGTCTCGGCGCTCGAGCACGTACTGGGCGGACACAAGACGCTGCCGGCGGACCGCGGGCTGTTCCTCGACGAGACCTGGCGACTGCATCCCACGATCTGCGCGTTCACCTCGGAGCAGTTCTACGAGGGCCGCCTGCGATCACGGCCTTCGCTCGAGCGCCAGGCGATCGACACGCCGAGGCTCACAGGCGCGGGACTGTGGTTCCTTCCGGTCGAGCATCAGGGCAACACCACCGCCTCGGTCGAGGAGGTCGCCGCGGCCAAGGCGCTCGTCGAAGACCTGCTGAGCGGGTCGAGCACCTGGACCGACGCGGATGGAAGCCGGCCGCTCACGCTCGACGACGTGCTGGTCGTCGCTCCATACAACGCGCAGGTCGCGGATCTGCTGCGCGCCCTGCCGGGGGGCGCGCGGGTCGGGACCGTCGACCGCTTCCAGGGCCAGGAGGCGCCCGTGGTGATCGTCTCGATGGCCACGTCGTCCCCCGAGGACGCGCCGCGCGGCATGGAGTTCCTCTACAGCCTCGACCGGCTCAACGTCGCCACATCCCGCGCCAAGGCGGCCTGCATCCTGATCGCAAGCCCGCGGCTGTTCGAGCCCGATTGCGGGAGCCCGCGCCAGATGCAGCTCGCCAATGCTTTCTGCCGCTACCTCGAGCAGGCCGCGACACTCGCTCTGGAGGTCACCCCTTCAACAGCTTGAGCGCGTGGGTCCATCCCTGACCCAGGAAGCCGGGGATGCACCACAGGATGCACAGCGGCTCGATCGCGCGCGCCGCTTCGGCCATGCCGAGGTCCGAGATCTCCCATCCGAAGTCAGCGAGGATGCGACCGGTCTCTTCCTTGGCGCCCGAATCGTTGCCGCAGATGAACATGGTCGGCGGACCTCCGGGCAGCTTCGGCTCGACCATCAGCGTGTTGCCCACGCATGAGAACGCCTTGACGAAATGAGCGTCCGGGACCCGGCGCTGCAGGCGCTCCATCAGCGAGTCGTCGAGGTTGGTGAAGAACTTCAGCACACCGTGGACCGGCGGCGCATCGGCGATGGGATTGGTGGTGTCGATCACCGTCTTCCCGCGGAGGCTCGCGCTGCACTGCTCGGCCACCGACTCGGCCGCCGCGCCCTTGAGCGCCAGCACCACGATGTCGCCGAAGGCCGACGCCTCCGCGAACGTTCCGGCCGACGCGCGCGCGCCGGCGCTCTGCTGCCACTCCGTGAGCTTGCGTGGATCGCGGCTGCCGCGCATGACGGTGTCGCCGCGCGCGAGAAATCCATTGGCCAGCACCTGGCCGACCTGGCCGGTTCCGAGAACAGCGATCTTCTGAGGCATCGGTCACTCCCTGTGCGTGATGAGCCCATCGGTCGACTCGCGGCGATGCTGTCGCGCGAGGCCGGCGGCGAGCATTCTGGACCCGCCGGGCCCGGATCGCGACAATGCGGCCCGTGACCATTCTCGAGAGACTCTCCGCTCTGGGCCACGAGCAGCTGATCGCGTTTCAGGATCCGCGCTCGGGGCTGCGCGGGTTCCTCGCCATCCACAGCACCCGCCGCGGCCCGGCGCTGGGCGGGGTGCGGCTGCTCCGCTACCCGAGCGAGCGGCGAGCCTTCGAGGACGCGCTGCGACTCTCGCGGGCGATGACGCTCAAGACCGCCCTTGCCGAGCTGCCGGCGGGAGGGGGCAAGGCCGTGATCCTCGACCACCCGCGACTTCAGCGCGCAGCCGCCTTCGAGGCCTTTGGCGGGATCGTCGAAGGACTCGGCGGGCGCTTCCACACCGGCCCCGACGTGGGCATTCGCGCGGCCGATCTGGAGGCGGTCGGGCGCGCGACCTCGCACGTGTCGCGCGAGGGCGATGCCCGGCTCGGTGACATCGGCCAGCACACGGCGATGGGCGTATCGCACGCGCTCCGAGCGTGCTTCGAGCACGCGCACATCGCTCCGCGCGGCGCACGTGTCGTGATCCAGGGCGCGGGCAGCGTGGGCGCGTGGCTCGCCCGTATCCTCGCCGAGGTCGGTTGCAGGATCGCGGTGGCCGACCTGAACGCCGGGCGGGCGCGGCGCGTGGCGCGCGAGGTCGGAGGCGAAGTGCTCTCGGCGGGCCGCGCGCTGACCGCCGCCTGCGACGCGCTGGCGCCCTGCGCGCTGGGCGGTGTGCTGAACGCGCGCACCATTGCCCGGCTGAAGGCCCGGATCGTCTGCGGCGCCGCCAACAACCAGCTGGCCACGCCTGGGGATGCCCTGCGGCTCGCACGCCGCGGCATTCTCTACGCGCCGGATTATCTCGCCAACGCAGGCGGCGTGATCCGCGGCGCCGAATACGAGCTGCTCGGCCGCGCGCAGAGCTGGACGAGCCTCGAGCGCATCCACGGTCGCATGCTCCAGGTGGCGCGCCTGGCGTCGCGTCACGGAGGATCGACCGATGCGGCGGCCGAGTCCCTGGCCCTCGCACGAGTGCGCGCGGCGCGAGTCCGGTGAGCAGCGCCGTGCTGCGATGGACCGCTCGCGGTCTCGAGTGGATCGCGCTCGCATTGTTGCTGGCCTGGCTCGTGTCGTTCGCCGCCCGCCAGCGCACCGCGCAATGGGACACGGGCACCTACCACCTGGCGGCGCGCGCGGCGCTCGCCGGACTCGATCCCTACTCGCTCGAGAATCTGTCCTCGCTCGCCCACGGCAAGCAGGTCTTGTATCCCTTCGTCTATCCGCCGATCGGGCTCATGCCGTTCCTGGTGCTCGCGCAGATGCCGCTCGCCATGGCGCTCTCGGTCTGGGTCAGCTTCAAGGTCCTGCTGCTGATCGGGCTGGTCATCCTCTGGCATCGCGTCGCCTCGGACGTTGGTTGGCTTCCGCTCGCGCTGGTCGGCCTCTTCTCGTTCGGGGGCAGCGCGCTGTGGGACTTGCGCGCCGGCAACGTCGGCATTCTCGAGGCGGCGCTGATCTGGATCGGCCTCTCGGCCTTCGTGGACGGAAGGCGCGGCGCGTTTTCCGCGTGGATCGTGGCGGCGTCGTGCTTCAAGCTGACGCCTGCGTTTCTGCTGCTCCTCCTGCTCGTGCCGACCGCGGATCGAAAGCCGAGCCCAAAGCTGCTGGCGATCAACGCGCTGGCGCTGGCGCTCCTGGTGTGGGGTCCGCTGTGGATCGGCCCGGCGTCGCGCTGGTCGGGATTCCTCGCCAAGCTGGCGGAAGTCTTTCCCGTGGGCGCTTCGAATCCCAGCATGCTGGCGCTCTTCCTGACCTATGCTCGCGGCGCCATGGACTCGGAGCATCTGGCGCTCGGCCTCGCGTTCGGAGGCTGGCTGCTGTTCGTGGCCGCGATGCTCGCGGTCAGCGCCCGCTGGCTGAACGACACGTGGCGCGCGCGTGACGCGCGGCGCTGGGCCTTCACCGCCGTGTGGCTGTACGCGCTGCTCACTCCGCGCCCGATGGCGTACGGATTCGTGCTCGCGGCCGCGGCGCCTCTGGCCCTGGCGCCGCCGCGGCTCGAAGGTCCCGCCGGACGGCTGTTCATTGCCATGATCCTCTCGGTCCTGGGCGTTCCGGTGGCCGCCGGCCGCGCTCCGAGCGAGACGGTCCTTCAGTTCGCGGCGATCCTGCTGCCGCTCGTCTGGTGGCTGGTGGTGGTGCTGCAGCGCGCCGAGCGATCCGTGTCGCCGGTGGAGCAAGCCGCGTGAGCCAGACGGCGTTCGTGGCCCACCGGCCGCTCGAAGGAATCGTCGTTCTCGATCTCTCTCGCGTGCTCGCCGGACCTTACGCCACCATGCTGCTCGGGGATCTCGGCGCCGAGGTGTGGAAGGTCGAGCGCCCGGGCATCGGCGACGAGACGCGCGCCTGGGGCCCGCCGTTCGTCGGCAACCAGAGCGCGTATTACCTGAGCGTCAACCGCAACAAGCGCTCGGCCGAGCTCGACTTCAGGAATCCGCGCGATCTGGAGGCGGTGAAGCGCGCGGCGATGGCCGCCGACGTGGTGGTCGAGAACTATCTTCCGGGCACGCTCGTTCCCTTCGGGCTGGATGCGGGTTCGCTCCGAAAGGCCAAGCCCGAGCTCGTGGTGTGCTCGATCACCGGCTTCGGCCAGGACGGGCCGTATGCCGAGCTGCCGGGCTACGACGCGGTGCTCCAGGGATTCATCGGCCTGCAGAGCATCACCGGCCAGGAGGAAGGTCCGCCGACCAAGGTGGGCGTGGCGCTGGTCGACGTGCTGTCCGGCGCGCACGCCGCCGCGGCGATTCTCGGCTCCTTGGTCGGGCAGGCGCGCGGGCGCGGAGGCGCGCACATCGACCTGGCGCTCTTCGAAGTCGGCGTGCACGCCATGGTCAACGTCTCCCAGGGCGTGCTCACGACCGGCAAGCCGGCGCGCCGCCATGGCAACGCTCATCCCCACATCGTCCCGTACCAGACCTTCGAAGCGGCGGACGGCCTGATGGTGCTCGCCGTGGGGAACGACGAGCAGTGGCGCCGTGTCTGCCAGGCGCTCGGCGATCCCGAGCGAGGGGACGATCCACGCTTCGCGAAGAACCCGGCGCGCGTGCTCCACAAGTCCGACGTGGTGGCCTGGCTGGCGTCGCGCTTCGCCGAAGCGCCGCGCGCGCACTGGCTGGAGCGATTCCGCGCCGCGCGCGTCCCCGCCGGCGCCGTGCGCGAAGTGCACGAGGTGGTCCGTGATCCGGCGCTGGAAGCGCGGGGCATGATCGCGCCCCGGATCAAAGTCGCGGGCGGGGAGACCGACCTGTTCCAGATGCCCTGGCGGATCGACGAGGTGAGGCCTCCGTTGCGTCTTCCGCCGCCGGCGCTCGGCGAGCACACCGCGGAGTTCTGGAAAAGGTTCGTGCCGTGATCATCCCGCCACGCGAGGGGCGGGATAGACCTGCCCTCGCTGCTCCCAGTCGAGGCGCTCGAAACGTCCGTCGGGCCCCGCGACGAAGTGCACCTTGCCGTAGTCTCGAGGCGAGAAGAACCCGCCGCCTTCCATCGGCATGAGCACCCACTGGTTCGCCCAGAGCACGCCGCGGTGCGCGCGGATCACGAGCTTGGTGTGGTTGCCGAGCTCGTAGGTGGCTTCGTACTTCCTGAGATCGGACTCCGACGGAGGCTGCGCGCTGAGCGCCGGAAGCGCGGGCGCCGGGACGGCCTCGCCCGCCGCGAGCTTCGGAAGCGCGCGGCGAATCAGGTCCGGCGCGCCGGTCTGGAGATTGCCCACGAAGATCACCTCGAGCCCCGAGACGCTGTCGTAGTCACAGAACGACCGGTACCCGCCGGCGATCCCGTTGAAGTCGATCCGGCCATCGCGGAGGTAGGAATATCGCGGGCCAGGGCCGAGCTTTCCGCTCACGATCCCTTGCACGAAACGATGGAGATCGCGCGCCGTGGACCAAACCGATCCCGCGCCCACGATCGCCGAGAAGTCCTGGTATTCCGCGTTCTCCAGACCACCTGGGCCGGGCGTGACGGCGCGGGCCCGTCCCGGCAGCAAAGCGCGGCTGTCATGGTCGCTCGAATGCGTCATGCCGAGCGGCTCGAAGATGCGTTTGGCCAGCAGCTCGGCGTAGCTCTGGCCCGTCACCCGCTCGAGAATGCGGGTCAGCACGGAGAAGCCGCCCGAGCTGTACCCGCCGCGCGCATCGGGCTCGTGATCGAGGGGCAGCGTCTTGGCGCGCTCCACGACCTGAACGGTGGTCACGGGACGCGTCGACTCGCTGTCCGGCCAGAGCTCATGGCGTATCCCCGAGCGGTGGCGCATCAGGTGCCCGAAGGTGATGCGATGGCCCTTGGGAAAGTCCGGAAACCAGCGCGCGATCGAGTCGGTCATCCTCAGCTTCTTCTCGGAGAGGAGCTGGATGGCGAGCGTTCCCGTCATCGGCTTGGTCACCGAAGCGATGTTGAATCGGGTTTCCGCCGTGACCGGCGCCTTCAGCTCCCAGTGGGCGTAACCGTAGAAGCGCTCGACCACGATCTGGCCGTGGCGGGCCACCAGGAGCTGGCCCGAGAGCTGGCGGCCTGCGTCCAACGGCTTGGCGTAATCGTCGATCGCCTTGGCGAGACGGCTGTCCGGCTTCCAATTCGAGGAGGATGCCGGCGCGAAGGCGAGCACCAGCAGGACCATGGTCAGGAGCTTCAGTAGGGCCATCGCATCTCCAGGGAAAACCCGCGAGCGAGAGGACCCTAATCGCGCCTTCCCCGGCGTTCTTGCACGATCCGAGCGTGTTGTCCCGGGCCGTGCCTACCGTCGCCGGCCGAGCTCTCGCCGGTAGAGTGCGGGTGGCACGCCGAGATGGCGGTGGAACACGCGGGTGAAGTGCGACTGGCTCGAGAATCCCGCCGCCAGCGCGATCTCGACGATCGAGTCTTCGGTCGTCTCCAGCGCGAGCCGCGCGCGCTCGATGCGCAGCCGCCGCTGATAGCCTCCGGGCGAAATGCCGAGGTGGCGGCGAAAGGTGCGGGTGAGATGAGCTTCGTGCACACCCGCGACCGCCGACAAATCGCGGAGCGTCACCCGGCCGTCGAGGTGCGCGTGCAGATAGTCGCGTGCCGTCGAGAGCCAGCGTGGGGCCCGCCGGCCGCCCTGAGTGCGGCGTCGCATGCAGGCGGCCACGAGCTCGAGGCACAGGCCCTCGATCGCCAGATCGGAGGCGCTGTCGGTGGCGGCGAGCTCGGCGTTGCAGCGGCGCGCGAGATCGGCGAGAACGGGATCGTCCAGGTCCGCCGGCCGGGGTGGCTGTGCGTCGAGCGAAAGTCCCACACGGCCGCTCGGGCCGAAGCTGAGCGACGTCATCCCGCTCGGACCCACGACGACGGCGTGAGGTTCGCAGGACGGATGGAAGTGCAGGGATCCCGCCTCGTAGTCCCGACGACCCCATCGTCCAGTCTCACGCTGTGAGCCCTGCACGAGGAACGAGAGATAAGGAGCGCCGTGCTCGTGCGACGGCGTCATCAGGTGTGGCCGGTAGGTCGAGCGCCGCAGCAGGAATCGGCCGACGCGCCGAGTCGCGAGCACCTTGCCGAAGCGTTCTCCCGCCGATTCGATCCTCATGGAACTCATGACAGGCTCTCCGAGTGGGGTCGGGTTTCCGTGACTCCAGTGGTTGGACCCGCAAGCCGGATGAAGGGTTGGAGCGACGTGCTCCCGGAGGGCCGCGTCATACCGGCGACGCGGGAACGGGTCCCACGATCGACTGCAGGGTCTCGGGCCCGACCGGCTTGGTGACGTGCCGATCGAAACCGGCCTCCATGGCACGCCGGCGGTCCTCGTCCCGGCCCATCCCGGTGAGCGCGATCAAGGTCAGCGCCTTGCCGTTCTGCTGCTGGCGGAGACGGCGGGCGACTTCGTAGCCGTCCATGCCCGGCAGACCGATGTCGAGGAAGACGACCTCGGGGCGATTCTCGGCGGCGGAGACGAGCGCGGTCGGCCCGTCGTGGGCGACGTCGACGTGATGACCCCACATGCGCAGCAGGATCGCCATGCTCTCGGCCGAATCCTCGTTGTCGTCCACCACCAGGATGCGCCGCCGCGGGGAGGGGTCCGGAGGCAGAGCGGGCTTGGCCGGAGGAGGAGGCGCAGGGACCGAGGGTAGGCGAACCGTGAACGTGCTTCCGCGCCCGAGACCTGGGCTCTCGACCGTGGTGCGACCGCCATGCAGCTCGACCAGCCGGCTCACCAGCGTGAGCCCGATGCCGAGTCCACCCTGCGCGCGAGTGCGTGAATGGTCGCCCTGGATGAAGGGCTCGAACACGAGCGGCAGCATCGCCGGAGAGATCCCGATGCCGTTGTCGGTCACCCGCAGCACCGCCTGCCCGTCCTTGCTCTCGACCTCGAGCACGATGCGCCCTCCGTCGGGCGTGTACTTGATCGCGTTCTGGAGCAGGTTCGAGGTGATCTGGGCGAGCCTCGTGGGGTCCGCGTGGACCCATGCCGGCCGCGAAGGCTTCACCACCTCGAGCTGATGGCGGTGAGCGGTCACCACCGGCTCGAGATCATGCGCGGTCTCGAACGCGACGCTCGCGAGGTCGGTGGGCTCACGGCGCAGCGGAATCTTGCCCTGGTTGATCCGCGAGACGTCGAGCAGATCGTCGACCAGACGCGACATGCTGCGCACCTGCCGCATCATCATGGCGTGGGTGTCGCGGATGTCTTCCGGCACCTCGCCCTTGCGCGCTTCCAGGACGTTCAGCGCGTTGCTGAGCGGCGCCAGTGGGTTCCGGAGCTCGTGGCCCAGGACGCCGAGGAACTCGTCCTTCCGCTGATGAGCGTCGGCCAGCTCGCGCATGCGCTCGCGCAGGTCCAGGTCGGCGCGCACGATGCTCTGTCCGGTGGGAACCGCGGTGGCGACCCCGATGATGATTCCGGCCACCAGCAGCACGATCACAGCGATCAGGCTGGTGCGAATGGCGAGCCGCGCCGATTGCTGCGCGTCGCGCAGGTCGTCGCGCGCCAGGCTGCGGATGCCCTCGCCCACCAGACGCTCGAGCAAGACGCCGGCTGCGGTGAAGCGCGCGTAGATCTGGCGGTTCTCGTCGGTGACCGACATGATGTTGCGCGCCTCTGCGACGTAGTGCTCGAAGGCCGACTCGACGCGGGAGAGACGTCTGCGCTCGTCCTCGTTCAGACCAGTCTGACGGAGATCCGTGGCCGTGACTTCGAAGTGGCTCTCGTGAAACGAGACGCGGACGCGATGACGAGACTCGCGGGTCGTCATGAATTGTCCCAGCGCCGCGCCCACGCCCGCGATATCCGCTTCCATCCGGCTCATATCGGTGATGCGGCGCGGTCCCTCGCGGCCGCGCGTGTCCAGATGGATGCGGAGGCCGGGATCCATCAGCTCGCGCAGCTCGTCGCTGCGCTTTGCAAAGGCCGCCGCGTGCTCCCGCTGCTGATCGCTCACAGCCATCAGCGAGTCCCCCTGACGGCGGAATGTCGCGTAGCCGGTCTCGATGCGACGTCCCAGCTCGCGCGACGTCAGCGAGCGGGCGACCTGGTCGAAGTACTGCTTGTGGCGCCCGAACTCCGACATCAGGACACCCACCCGCGCCCTCTCCTCGAGATCCCCGGTGTCGCTGTAGTGAAGCACGGCCGACCGGGTGGTGATGACGTTGACCGCCATCTCGTAAGTGGCTGCAGTGGCAGGCTCTTGCACCGCCATGATGGTCGTCAGGGCGCGCTCGATCAGGGCCAGACGATGGGCCACGAAGACCCCGGTCCCGACCAGCAGAGCGATCAGCAAACCGAAGCCGAGCCAAAGCTTTCCCGCGGTAGTCATCGGGAGGCAAGTATACGCCCGGCCTGCAGGCTCGCCATGGGGGCCTTGCCTCGGCCCCCTCCGACCTTCATCCTGAAGTCATGAGCCGCAACGAAGATCTGGACCTCCACTACCTCCGCGCCCTGAGGCTTCTGAACGCGAGCCTCAATCACGGCTTGAACAATCATCTGGCCAGCCTGAACTTCCAGCTCGACATCAGTTCCGAGGTCCTGCGACGGGCCTCTCCGGGCGACGGCGAGGCGTGGGAAAAACTCAAGATCCGCTCGGCCAAGGCAAACGAGGCCATGAGGTCGCTCAAGGCGTTCTTCGACCACGTTCTCGCCACCACGCGTCCTTCCGAAAAGGCCGAAGCGAGCCTGGACCTTCGCGGCGTGATCCGGAACGTCGAGGCGCTGCTCTCCCCGTTCCACAAAGACCGTAACACCGAGCTCCTGATCACGCTGCCCGATCAGCCTCTGATGCTCGAAGGAACCCGTGATGTGATCCAGCGAGTGCTTCTGGTAACCTTGCTCGAAGCGAGCCTCGCCCTGAAGAAAGAGGAAAGACTCGAGCTGCGTCTCGACGTCGACGGCACCCTGGAAATCGAAGGCCCGCTCGTCCACCAGTGGCTCCCCGCGGTGGCCGACATCATCGAGAACATCGGCGGCGGTTTCGATGCGAGCCCTACCGGCTCGGTCGTTGCTTTACGCATACCTATCCAGACCAGTACTCGTTAGGAGAAGCGATACGTGCCCCGTGCTTTGATCGTGGACGACGATCCGAACATCCGTGAGGCGCTGGCCGAAGTCGTCGGTCTCGAAGGATTCGAAACCGCCACCGCGGCCTCGCTTTCCGAGGCCCGGCAGCGCCTGGCCAAGACACCCCCCGACCTCGTGCTGGCGGACCTGATGCTGCCCGACGGCAAAGGCCTCGACCTGCTCGAAGCCGTCGAGGAAGGGCCGCGCCCGCAGGTGGTTCTGATCACCGGAAATGCCACCGTGGAGACGGCGGTGGAAGCGCTGCGCACCGGCGCGCGCGACTACCTCACCAAGCCGGTCGACGTGCCGAGGCTCAAAGCCATCCTCACCAACATCTCCCGCACCCTGGCGCTCCAGGAGGAGATCGGGACGCTGCGCGGGCAGCTGCGACAGCTCGGCCGTTTCGGCCCGATGATCGGCAATTCCCCGGCGATCCAGCGGGTCTACGACCTGGTCGCCAAGGTGGCGCCGACCGAGGCGGGAGTGCTGGTGGTCGGCGAGAGCGGCACCGGCAAGGAGCTGGTCGCGCAGACCCTTCATGAGCTTGGACCTCGCCGCAAGGGCCCGTTCCTTCCGGTCAACTGCGGGGCCGTCCCTTCGAATCTGATCGAGAGCGAGCTGTTCGGCCACGAGCGCGGCAGCTTCACGGGAGCGACTCAGCAGCACCGTGGGTTCTTCGAGCGGGCCTCGAACGGGACCTTGTTCCTGGACGAGATCACCGAGATGCCGCCGGATCTGCAGACCAAGCTGCTGCGCGTGCTCGAGACCGGCTTGGTGAGCCGCATCGGTGGCGAGCAGCCCATCCAGGTCAACGTGCGGCTCGTCGCCGCCACCAACCGCTCGCCGCAGGATGCGGTGCGCGACGGCAAGCTCCGCGAGGATCTCTTCTACCGGCTCAACGTCTTTCCCATCGTCCTGCCGCCGCTCCGCGAGCGCGGCCGCGACGTCGAGCTGCTGGCCGAGCACTTCCTCGAGCGCCTCAACCAGGCCGAAGGCACGAACAAGACCCTCAGCGCCGAGGCGCGCGAGGCGCTGCGCCGCCACTCGTGGCCGGGTAACGTGCGAGAGCTCAAGAACGCCGTCCAGCGCGCGTTCATCCTCTCGGAGAACGCGGTGGCCTCCGAGCTGTTCGGGGTCGATACCTTGTCGACGCCGAGCGCCGGGAGCACGCGGAACACCGGCGGGCTGGGCGCCATCTCGGTGGGGCTCCCGCTCGACGAGGTCGAGCGAATCATGATCCAGGCGACCCTCGAACAATGCGGCGGGGACAAGCGGCGCACTGCAGACGTGCTCGGGATCAGCCTGAAGACGCTCTACAACCGGCTCAATCTCTACGCCAACCGCACGGTGACCTCACCCCCCGAGTAGCTTCACGGTTCCGTGTAGGGCCTACACGGCGGCGGGTCTTCTTTACAAGCCCGGGACTCTGTCCCGGGCCTTTTCATTGGGTTTTCGGCCGGTTCGCCGCTGGCATGGACACTGCGGATGCCCCTCCGGACCGGGTCGCCACCGTTTCGTGCCGACCCCTCGATCACGGAAGCAAGAGAACTCTCTCGAGGAGACGACATGAAGATCGATCGCTGCGTGTGGCTCGTCTTGCTCGGAACCAGTCTGATCCTCCTCGGTGGTTGCCGCTCCGACCAGCCGGTGGCCGCGAAGATCTCCGGTTCGACCATCTTTGGCACGAGGATCAAGGTCCCGATGGGCACGCAGCTCGACGTGCGTCTCGCTTCGTCGCTGTCCTCCAAGACCGCCAGCGTGGGCGATGTGTGGACCGGCACGCTGGTCAAGCCGGTGATCGAGCAGGGCCGTGAGGTCCTGCCGGCGGGCAGCCGAGTCGAAGGAACGATCGTGAGCGCCGAGCCTGCACAGCGCGGAAGCCGCGCGCGGCTCGAGCTCGGAGTCCGGGCGGTGAGACTGGAAGACCGCAAGATCGCCCTGCGCGCCGAGGCCGACCCGGTCATTGCCGGCTCGACTCGGGCGCGGAACATCGGCGCCATCGCGGGAGGCGCCGCGGTCGGGGCATTGCTGGGCAAGGCGCTCGGCGGAGACGGTGACGACGCCGCCAAAGGCGCGCTCGTCGGTGGCGCGGTGGCCACCGGTGCCGTGGCGGCGTCGAGAGGTTATCAGGTCGAGCTTCGGCACGGCACGACCATGACGTTCCTGGTGAGCAGGGAGATCGCCGTGCTGGTGAATTAGCAGAGTCGACCAACGAGCTGAGCCAATGTCGCGCGGTCGCCGGATGGATTCCGCACTTCGACCGCGCAAAACAGGGCGCCGGTACCGACGAATTTCCCTCGGCGCGTGGGGGAGAAACGAGGATCGGCGCCTTGAACTTTTTCCGGCACGGCGGCGCGGTGTAGGCTGCGCGGCCATGGCGTCCAGGCGGCACCCCTCGCTCGGTCGGTCCGTGTTCGCTGCCGCGGCGCTCCTCGCCTTGAGCGCTCCCTGGGTGCTGGCGGCCGCACTCTCGCCCGCCATCCTCGAGCGCGCGCGAACGGTGCGCGATCGCGCGCTGGACGACGACACCGCGTACGAGTGCCTGCGCTCGCTGACCACCGAGGTGGGTCCTCGGCTTGCCGGCTCACCCGCGGACGCGCGCGCGGTCGCGTGGGCCGTCGCCAAGCTCAAGTCGCTGGGCTTCCAGAACGTTCGCGCCGAGCCCGTGCGCGTGCCGCGCTGGATCCGTGGCGAGGCCAGAGCCGAGATCGTGTCACCGTGGCCCCAGAGCCTGACCGTCGCAGCACTCGGGGGATCGGTCGCCACGCCCCCGGAAGGAGTCGAGGCCGAAGTCGTCACGGTCGGCTCGCTCGAGGAGCTGGCCAAGATGCCGCGCGATCGGATCGCCGGCAGGATCGTGTTCTTCAACCGCCGCATGGAGCGCACCCATGACATCGCCGGATACCGGGCCGCGGTTCCCATCCGTAGCCGGGGGCCCAGCGAAGCCGCCAAGCTCGGCGCCGTCGCCGCGTTGATTCGCAGCGTCGGCACATCGAACGCGCGATTCCCGCACACCGGCGGCACACGAAACGACCCCAAGGGTCCCCGGATCGCCGGGCTTGCGCTCTCCAATCCCGATGCCGATCTGCTCGAGCGTCAGATCGCCTCGGGCCAGCCGGTGCGCATGCGCGTCTTCAATACCTCGGTGATGGCCGAGTCGACGATGTCGGCCAACGTGATCGGTGAGTTCCCGGGAAGGAAGTGGCGCAAGGAGATCGTGCTCCTCGCCGCTCATCTCGACTCGTGGGATCTCGGCACCGGCGCTCACGATGACGGCGCCGGCGTGGCGATCGTGACGGCCGCCGCGCGACTGGTGGCGCAGATGAAGCCGGCGCGCACGCTGCGCGTCGTTCTCTACGCCAACGAGGAGAACGGCACCTCGGGCGCCAGGGCCTACGCCCGTGATCACCGCGCGGAGATCGATCAGCACGTGCTCGGCCTGGAGTCCGACCTCGGCGCCTTCCGCGTGCTGTCGCTGCACAGCAAGGTGCCGCTCGAGCGGCTTCAGGTGGCCCGCGAGTTCCATGCCGCGCTCGAGCCCATGGGCATCGTGTGGGGAGGCAACGAGGCGAGCGCCGGCGCGGACATCGACACGCTGGGCGGGCTGGGCATGCCGTTGATGGCGCTCGAGACGGACGCGGCGCCGTATTTCGACCTTCACCACAACGCCAACGACACCTTCGACAAGGTGGATCCGGCGCTGCTGCGACAGAACGTGGCCGCCTACGCCATGGTCGCGCTGATGGCCGCCGAGGTCGAAGGCGGATTGGGCCGGCTTCCGAAGCCACAGGCTACCGGCAGCACCCCGGTGGAGCCGATCGCGAAGCCTGGAGGCGCGGGCACCAAGCCCTAGCGCACGCCCGCGGCCGATGGACGTCTGGAAGGAAGCCACCTGGAGCCAGAGCGCTTGTCGGGCCTTACGGGGCGAATGCCGTGTTCACGGGTCGCGTGAAGGTCTTTCTTGGCCCGAATGAAGAGAGCGCGAGCCGAACCCTTTCCTCGAGCGGTGCGGACGGAATGCTGGTGCATTTCTCGGCCGCCAGGCGGGCATCCCTGGCCGGGATTCGAAGGGCTCGCAGGTAAGGGATGACCTCTTCGACGGCTTGCACGGCAAGAGCCTTGGCCGAGTCTGGCGCCTTGGCATTCTCATCCGCGACAGCCTGCTTCCGTGTTGCGGCTGCGGCCCGAGCCTCTTCACGTTTCCCTCTCATCCAGTCAGCGCCGAACGCGCATTCGGCGGCATAGAGGTTGTGCGCCCGGCAACGTAGCCGGATCCCACTCACCGTGGACTGTCCCCCGCGAGCGACAGGAACAACGTGGTCGAATTCGAGTCTGCTCCGTTCCCCGCAACGATGGCCATCCGAGCTGATGAACGTGCATCGACCACCATCTCTCCTCCAGACGGCACGCTTCACATGACGTGGGATGTAGCGCGGGTTGCCATTTGCGGCCGGCTGCATCCGGCGCGGTCGGTCCGTGGCGGCGAACTTCTGCTTCTCGAGCTGCTTTACCGCGATCTCGAGCACGCGCTCGAACACGGCTGACAGGTCGCCGCTCGGGATCTGGTGGC